>JAGRBY010000093.1 GCA_020433835.1 Anaerolineae bacterium
CATCCGGCTGTAATCAATTGCTCAACAAGTCTTTTCGCTAGACGCGTTCGACGGCATAAATCGGCTAAGTTAACAAAAGGGGACGTTTGTCGAGCTTCGAGCAGTCGAACAACTGCAACCTCACCAAATCCACCAATATAGTTAAAGCCCAAACGTATTCCCTTGCCTTCAACCTGGCATCTGGCCCCACTACGCTGTAGGTCTACGGATAAAATAGATAAGCCGCCCCGTTTGGCATCACCGACAATTACCGCTGGATTCCAAAAGCCCATTGGCTGGTTATTAAGAAGACCAGTATAAAAAGCAGCAGGATGATAATGCTTCAACCAGGCCGATTGGTAGACCAGCACGGCAAATGCAGCAGCATGACTTTTTGCAAATGCATAGCCTCCAAAGGCACGCAATTGGTCAAAGACCTCAGTGGCGATTGCCTCTGACACACCTTGCTGAGCAGCACCTGTTAAAAAATTACCCCGCAGTTTTTCAATAGCAGCTTCTCCCCGTTTGCTGCTCAGTGCTCGACGCAGTAGTTCCCCCTGTCCAGGCGTAAAGCCGGCCAAATCGCGGGCGACCTTCAATACCTGCTCTTGAAAAAGAATGACACCCAGCGTCTCGGCCAGGACTGGCTCCAAGTTGGGATGGAGATAGGTAATCGGCTCCAATCCCTGCCGCCGCGCAGATAAGGATGAACCATATTACCCTGAATCGGACCGGGCCGGATGAGGGAGATGGCCACAATTAAGTCATTAAAACAGGTTGGTTTGAGACGTGGCTGAAGTTGGGCCTGCGCTCGACTCTCGACCTGAAATATGCCGATGGTGCTGCCGTGGGTGATAAGGTCATAAACGGTCGGATCATCAAAGGTCAAATTTTCCAGGTCTAGCATCTGACCAGGTTGCTCATTAATGAGTGTGACAGCCTCGTCGATGGCCGACAGCATCCGCAACCCCAGCAAATCGATCTTAACCAGGCCAGCCGTTTCTAAACTCTCTTTGTCCCACTGGACGACCACTCGGTCGAGCATAGTGGCCGGTTCGGTCGGCACCCGCTCGGTGAGGGAAGCGCCGGTGATGATCATCCCGCCATTGTGCAGCCCCAGATGGCGGGGAAAATCATCAATCTGCCGGCAGAGATCCCGCACCCGATCGAGCGGTGGCGTGAGCGGTTGAGCCGGCGTTTCGCCTTTTCCAAGCCCAAAATCATCCGATCGTAAGTTAGGAGATAGCCCCATAGCCTTGATCACATCTCGCCAGGCACTACGGGCTTGAAAGGTGACGAAAGTACAAGCCATCGCTGCGTGGTCGTGACCATACCGCTCATAGACATACTGGATGACTTCTTCGCGCCGCTCTGCGTCAAAATCGAGATCGATATCAGGTACGACAGTTCGTTCGGTAGAGAGGAAGCGCTCAAAAACCAGGTCATGGGTCAGTGGGTCGATGGGGCTGATGCCCAGTAGATAGGCCACCAGCGAATTGGCCGCCGAGCCGCGCCCCTGACAGCGAATGCCATTTTCACGAGCAAAACGAACGATGTCCCATACAATCAGAAAGTAGTTACTCAAACCGGCTTCGGCAATAACGTTCAACTCGTGCGCCAGTTGACTATTGGCTCGACTATCGACACATTTCTGCCCCAATACTGCCTCACACAGAGAGCGCAGATAACCGGTCGTAGTTACATTGGGCGGGTTGGGAAAATCGGGGAATTCCTGCAAGCCATATCTGATATTGAACTGACAACGTTCGGCAATGCGTAGTGTGTTGGTCAACGCTTCCGGATAATCCTTAAATAGTGGAGCCATCAGCTGGGCTGATTTGAGATAGAATTCGGAGTTCGGTCGGAGGTGAGGACCGGCCTCATCAAGGGTGGTGTGATGACGAATGCAGACCAACACATCCTGCAACGCTTGCCCTGTTCGGCGAGCATAATGGACGTTGTTGGTAGCCACGTAGTTCAGATCCAACTGCCGAGCAATATCGACCAGTCCGTACAATAACCGACCATCGTCCGATTTCAGATGGTTCTGAAGCTCAATCCAAAAGTGCTCCGGCCTAAACCAGGCGCGATAGCGCCGCGCGGCTTCCAAGGCCGCTGCTTCATCCTGTCGATGCAGCGCAGCTGCAACCTCACCACGGTTGCAGCCGGATAGCGCAATCAAACCCTCAGTGCGATTGCTCAAAGCATCGAGCGGCAGCACAGCCTCACCCTTTGTTGCATTGTGGCGGGCCAGGCTAATGAGTTGGCAAAGGTTGCGCCACCCGACCTCGTTTTCAATTAGTAGGGTCAGATGGTGACTGCTCTCCAACGTCAGCTCTGCCCCAAAAATCGCCTTTACGCCATACTTTTGGGCAGCTTGAGCAAAGCGAACCGCACCATAGACTGCATCGTGATCGGTCAGAGCTAGGGCCGGCATGTTTAATTCAGCCGCACGGACGATTAAACCCTCAGGGTGAGACGCCCCATCAAGCAAGCTAAAATTGGAATGGCAGTGAAGTTCGACGTAGCCGGTGGTAGAAGATGGCATTGTTAATCATACAATCTTTGTAAAAACCACTCGCCGGTCAGTAAATCGCGATAGATGATGACCAACAGGCCAGTTTTGGTAGTTAGCTTGAAATATTCGCGCCAGATGCGACCACGCCACCAGTCTTGGTCAACTCGCCATCGCTTGGCGACATACTGCACCTGATGACGATGCCCCTGCCAAGTAAATGTTTGCGGTGTGAACAGAGTGTCACTCTGGACATCGATTCAGTTTCCCTTCCAACCATAGCCGCGTCATCGGCCACTTACCAGCCGCAGCCGGAAGCGCCGTTCGGGCAGATGAGACATCGATTCGGCTAAAGCCACCTCATAAAAGCGGTGAGCCCCGTAACGAGCGACAAGATGAGGCAGACTCTCTGTCAATCGTTTGGCCTGTTCAATTTGGTGCGGCTGGGTGAAGAGATCGAGCTGTCGGGGTATTTCCGGAATAAGATCCAACAATCTGATTGACAAAGCAGATACGCGGCAAGTGATCTCCAATCGGTCGAGGAGGGCAATGAAATGTAGCCGCAGTCGCGTCGCGCTGTTAGCCGGCTCGCGTAGGATGCGCTGCTCTTGTAGGTGGCGGTCATGTTCAAGCTCAATGCGGCATTCCACAATCCGGCACACCCGTCCGATCTGCTGAAGACGTTCGCTCAATGCTTCAGCCATCGCTTGCAGTACCCGCTCCAAAATCAAACGATCATCAATAGGGTCATCGAATCGATGAACTATCTCTTCGACTAAGGGCAAGGTTACCCCCTGCACCGGTCGGGTATCAAGCCCTTGAGCTAGCTGGTGTATATGGCGTCCTTCCGTTCCAAACTGGTTGAGTACAGCTCCTGCCGGTAGCTTGGCGAATTGTCCTACCGTTCGCAGCCCCAGTAGCGGCAAGCGTCGAGCCAACTCTCTATCGAGGGGGAGGACATCAACGGGCAAGGGAGCCAGGAAACTCTGCTCCTGCCCTGGAGCCACAAACAAAGCTCGATTTTCGCCAATGGAGGTAGCAGCGATATAAGCCGGAAATTTGCCGGTCGCCAGCCCCAAAGCCGGGGTGAATTGGGTTTGCAGCCGGATGGTTTGACTGATCTGGTCAGCCAGATCCAGCTGCTCAGCGGGTGTGAAATGGTGTAGGTCCAGATAGACAGCCGCTGCCAATGGATCGTTGGCCGGCTCAACCTTGGGGGTGAAGGTAGCCAAGACGGTGGCCAATTCGGTTAGAGTCTGATGGTAACTGGTGTGATTGGCGGTAAGGAACAGCGCCCGAGGACATAGTGCCTGGGCCTGCCGTAAGCGCACACCAGGGGTAACCCCCATCCGGGCCGCCTCAGCGGACACAGAAAAAACTTGGTCCGACACTGTTGAGGGTTGGTTAATAATCAGCGGTGCGACGGCTAACCCTGCATCTGATCGGCGCTCGACGGCAGCGGCGAAGTAGGGAATCAGAACACAGCCGATCACGTGCTGTCTCCGTGAACCACGCCATTGAAGGTGATAGCAATACGAGCACTCCGACCGGCTGATCCGAGCTTGTTCTTGAGCACCAGCACCCGAGCCTGATAGCCTCGAATATCTCCTTGCTTCTGAAGCCATCTCTCTTTGCGCAGCAGTAGACGTACCGTGGCAAAATGCGGCAAGGCTAAACCACTAGGATAGTTGTCGAGCGATTGGGCGTTTCCAAATTGAAGGGATGTCAGAAAAATGAGAGCACAGGCTGATTGGGCCAGGGCTTGGGGAAGGATACGTAGAGAGAACGGCTGCGCCTCAGATGAGGCAGTAAATAAATCAGCCACCGAGTCAAAGATGACCAATCCGGTTCCACGATCGGTTACCAGATCACGCGTGATGTCCAGCGCCTCCCGGCCGGAAGCCGGTCTCACCAGCAATAACTGTGACAGCTTGACTCCGCAGCGAGCGGCATAGTCCGGGTTAAACGTCGCACCAAGATCGACGTAGGTAGCTGTATCACCTTGGGCTTGGGCCTGGGTCACAATCTTTAGGGCTAGAGTGGACATGCCGGAAGTCGGCTCACCCAGAATTTCGGTGATGCGGCCACGCGGAATGCCACCGATACCGGCCAGGGCTTCATCGAGCGCCGGAAAGGTAGTCGAGATGTAGGGCACGTCGGCCTTGGAGTCAAAAGCCTGCTGACCCCGTTGCAGAGCTTGCCGGCCCCAGCGACGCTGAATAGCCACTACAGTTGCCTGAAGTCGTTTCCGTTTTCTGGATGCCACGGCTCCTCCCAAAGCCCGGTGCCCAACACGGCGAGATGGTAAAGAACAATTGTTTGGAACTTGTGTTCGAGTACGAATTGTATGCGCTTTTGCGGGGGAGTCAAATAGGCAGTGTTATGTGTTGATATTTTTCTAATAGTAATGTTATCTACCTCGCATAGATGGATATAGGTTTTACAATTCCCTGGGGAAATATAGTTTTCGTTTGACCTTCTTCAATCTGTATGATATTATCATGCGCTATGGAACAAAAGTTTCATTTTTTAAAAAGCCCTCGCAGATTTCTGCGGGGGCTTTTTTGATCCAAAGATTATTTAATCACTCGAAGAAAGGAAAATTTTATGTACAGACAATATTCAATTAGTACCCTATTGGAAATGGCCGAACTTCTGGCTGATCGGGAATATTTTGGTCACATTACTCTTGTGAAGCAAGGTGCAATGTGGAAAGTTACTATTGGTTCGTCAACATTCCTCGCAGAATTTGAGACGGAGGAAGAGTCCCTTGAATATGAAGATGATAAATTGTTCAATGTTCTTCAGCACGCTTTGAAAGAAAAGATCGATAAATGCGTAAGACCCGTCCCCCCAGCACCGACAGATCATCCAATGATCAAATCCATCGAGGAAGAAGCAAAACGAAGAGGTTTGTAGGCTTATAGCAACTCCTTAATCCCCAGGGATTTTAAGTCCACCAAGAAATATTTCTTGGTGGACTTTCTTGTTAAATAGCTATGATCTATATTTAAAAATCGAAGCATGAGAAACTATATATAGTAGTGATCAAAAGTAATATTATATAAATAATACTATATATTGTATTTAAGAATGTTATAAGATATAATTAATGTAACTACTATTTGCGTGGGATGCTGCGCAAAATAAATCGGCGTTTGCCTGTTTTGCAAAAAAAAAACCTTTCGTTTTGCTCATATTTCTTGTGATGAATTTTGGCGTGAAGGAGGGTTTTTATCAAGACAAGTAAGCGCCGGTTTATATTTTAAACAAGTGAATGGAGGTAATTATGACAAAAGTAGCTGATATTATGTGTCCAGTAAAGTTTCCAGCCCTTCTAGAGCAAAAGACGAGGATAGCCGGAGCGATCCTAAATATGAACCGTTCTGAGTTCATTCGTCACGCTGTTCAAGAAAAAATTGAGCGAATGAATTTAGAAAAACTCGTGGGAAATCTGGAAAGAGAGGTATCTAAAAATGAATAGTAAACAATTGACGGAACAACAACGCTTTTGGGGGCAATTGTATGCTTGGATTCAGGCAAGAGCAGAGGGCATTAGGCAGCAATGTAGAAACATCACGAATAATTCAGTTGATGAAACGACAAAGCTGGACAATACGAAAGACCAATATAGTAAGGTAATAGGTTGTTCTGATTTTGAGAATTTGTCGAATGATTGAGATTGGAGAGCGCAAAACGAGGTGTCTTTAAGGTCTTTATAGCTATAGTCGTCGTAGTTATTGAAGGCTTACAAATTTTGTTTTTGCTCGCAGTTTATTCGTGAGGCAATTAAAGAGAATTTAGCGACAATAAACTTGCCAGAAATTGATAGAAAGGTGGTGATTCAGAATGGATGAGGTTAAACCAAGCAGCGTCTTTGGGGGCTATATTATTGGCTTCACCAACACGCCGAATGGTTATACCAAAAGCTGCAAAGCAGCAACCTATTAACCAATGAGCCGACAGAGGCCAATAGATATGGAGGCTACCTATGAGCAGTATTGAACAACCTGGGATCAGTAATGCCCTTTGGAAAGTCTATAAACTATTACTTGAGCTTGCTGACCGTGGTGAACAACAATTAAATAACGAAGAACCTGATCGTGCTGAAAACACAGGAGGCAACCACCGGTCAACAGAGAAAACGGCAACGAGGCCGGATGAAAGAGGAAAACTCGTATGAAAAATGAAAAACCCCACGGAAGGTGAGATCGTGGAGCTTTCATAAAAAGTCGCTAAATTTTAACAAAAACTAACGTTGTGTGTGAATATAATTATACTCCACAACCCTCTGTCGTCAACGCTCACCAATTTAGATGAGTGATTAAATGATCACTCTGCACAAAATAAATCTCTTGGGCCGTGAGTTTATATTAAACATCACTTAAAGAGATTTAAAATAATGGATCAATATAAAATTAATTTAACTAAGGGGCAGCAGGCGTCCGTTTGTCAGCTGCTGCTTTCGGTCGGAAAACAACGTTTCCGAGTCCTAAAGGTAGAACTTGGTATCTCCATAGATACAGCAATCAACAAATTGAGTATGGCTCAAGCTAGCCAACTAATTAACCGTATGCAATACAAGATGAGTTGGTTATGAGCGAGCAAGAGATATTAGCCACTAAAGTACTATTTGATAATTTGCTTGCGGGTAAACTCGTTGACGTTAAGCCAGAAGCTTGCGGGTTGTTCGCTGAATATGCACAAGTTGCCATAGAAGAGTTTTGTAAGAGCGGTGTTACTGGTGTACACAAAGTAATGGAACGTCTCCTGTTAGCTGCACCAAGTCTCTATAAAGTACTCTGTGGCGATCCTAAGCCAACTGGAGTTTTTGAATTTCTAACACCAAGCGAGCTATTTAAGTTGCCCGATAAAAATTATCTGATTGACGGCATAATTGCTTCGGGAGATTTAGCAATGATTTATGGGCCGCCTGGTTGTGGAAAAAGTTTTGTCGCTATCGATCTAGCTGTCAGTTTGGCTTTAGGAGAGCTTTGGGCGAAGAAATACACTACCCCCAGACCCCTTAAAGTGGCTTATTCGACAGGCGAGGGAATGTCGGGTATCAAAGCTAGGTTCTTAGCAGCTCTAAACACAAGAATGAGACAAGAAGGTAATAATAAAATTCACAACAAGTTAGATGAGAATATGACTATCATTCTCGATGTTCCCCAACTTTATGACCTATCATTTGAACAATCGATGCAACAATTTGTGGATGAATGGTCCTCCCAAAAACGAGAGGATTTAGATATTCTCATTATTGATACCTTACACAACGCTTCAATTGGAGCCAATGAGAACAATGCAAGCGAAATGGGCATTGCTATTAATTGGGCCAAGTACCCAATCAAGCAACTGGGCTGCGCTGTAATCCTCATTCATCATTCCAACAGAACCAATCAATATCGAGGATCCTCTGCTCTTCACGCAGCAATGGATTTGATGATCGAAGTCAATTACAAAGATCAATTTGATCAGAAAATCGGTGTCCTTGAGCCGTTTAAACAAAAGGACGCTCGACCTGATAATCCATTCACTCAACTCTTATTTAAGATTGTTGATGAGCCTATAAGTCAAAGCGCTATAATTGAATGGCAATCATTACGAAAGGTGGACATGAAAGCCAAACAGTTCAAGAGTAGCAAACAAGAGGTTGTCGAGAGTGAAGTGTACAAACTTCTTAAAGCCGATACGTTAACTGATTACAGTAAAAACATGCTAGCTAAACATATTAGCTCAAACACTAAAATATCACGAACAACAGCCGAGAAGTGGATCGGGCATATGTTAGAGCAAGGCATGTTAGAAACTATTGAAGGACATGGCAATGCAAAAATATGTCGATTGCCTATAAATGAAAGCACCGAATAGTTACCCAACCCCCTTGGGTAATTGGGTAACCCAATTGGGGAACCTAAGCCAAGAAATCAGTTACCTACCTTACCCAACCCCCTTAAATAAGGGGTTGGGTAGGTAACCTGATTGGGTAGGTAATGTGGTAGTTAAGAAGGATAAAAACATGATAAATGAGCAGTTTAAGCAAGACATCAAAAAAAAAATTGACTTACTTGCTCTGGTTGGTGAGTATGTCGAGTTGCAATACAAGGCGACCACTAACGGTGGTGAATACGCCGGCCCATGCCCAAAATGCCGTGGTACTGATAGGTTTCTTGTATGGCCTAGCCCAATTGAGGGCCATCCTCGATTCTGGTGTCGAGATGAGGGTAATGGTAATGGATGTGGATTCAAAGGAGATTGTTTCTCATTTGTCCAGGGCGTTGAGAATCTGCCTTTTGCCGAAGCTGTACAGTATTGCGCGGAAATAGCCAGATTAGTAGTTCAAACCACAGAGCCGAGAATGCTTCGACCTAAACTTAAACCGCGCTCTACCTCGAACCCCGGAAAGTTTAGGGCAGCTACACCGCCTTCTAGTGCTTGGCAGCAGGCCGGATGGCAATTTGTAGACGATTGTCAGAAGTTGCTGTGGTCCGAAGCTCACACAGATGCATTAGACTATCTTATAAATGAACGGAAACTCAAGGTTGAGACAATTAAAAAAGCTGGAATCGGCTATAACCCGCAAGGCACTTGGCATCCTAAAAAATATTGGGGCATCGTCGATTCTAAGGTCAAAAAAATATGGTTACCTAGGGGGTGGGTAATTCCTTGGGTAATCCGTGGGGAATTGTGGCGAATCAATATTCGACGGCCTGACAAAGATCTAGGCGATGATGATGCAAAGATGATAGGCCCAAAAGGTTTTAGCGCAACCGGCCTCTATCAAGCTGAAAATATAGACTACAACAAGCCGATCGTATTGGTTGAAGGGGAAATTACGGCCTTGACAGTAAAACAAGAAGCTGGCGATTTTGTTGTTGCAGTTGCCACCGGTAGTACGGGACACGCACGCTGTCACAAATGGCTAACTCGATTATCACTCTGCCCACTGGTGTTAATTTCTTTTGATAATGATGAGCCTGGAGAGAAAGCCTCAGAATGGTGGGTAACCCATCTTTCCAACGCTATACGCTGGCGACCGCCTTTCGGGGACGCTAACGATTTACTTGAGGCCGGTATCAGTGTACGCGGCTGGATTGAAGCTGGCCTCAAGTCAGCCAGCTATCAACCAAGCGAATCGAGGTGGGTTTATCCCGAAGTAACCCGTCACTTCCTCCAAACGTTGCAAGCAATGGGTAATCCGCCTGATATTTGGCCCTACGCGCTTTACAATGACGCTCGCGGAATATGGGTAAAGTTCGGTAATGTAGAAGAATTAAAAGCGGCAACGCGTAAGGTTCCTGGGGAATTAGCGTTCTTCGATTCCCCAGGGAATCGGCTCCAGTTCCTAAACTAATTTACGTGAAAGAAAGATAGGAATTACCACCTGGAAACTTCGCTTCCGGCAGAGTCGAAAAGGATGGCAGGATCACTCTCTGAGTTATTCCAAATATTAGTTCCAAAGCCGCAGTTAAAGCCGCCTTGCCCGGCATCTTCGGCCATAGCCCATACCCTTAGCGTCTCTCCTGGTTGAATAGAGCCACCTAAAGTGCAATTCTGACTTCCTCTCTCTGAGAGCAGATTCCAGCCGGATAGCTCAACAGCAGAGCCGGAATTGTTTTGAATATCTACAAATTCAGCTCGTTTATCCACCCCTACAATAACGACCCCGCCCCCTACAAAAGGAGCTTCTGGCTGCTCTTGGGGAACTTCACCCCATATACCGGCCCCAGTATTCTGGGCTGCCTGCTGAACAGCCAGGAATCGATCTACATATTTTACATCGGGTGGATAAGTAGCAACTTGAGCAAGACCCTGCCTCAACAATTCCTCTTGAACCATAACCGGCCCAGTATACACATATCGTAACAAACGACCATACTGATCTGTTTCGCTCACGTCCTTTTCAAGCGTCACGGTTTGACCCTCAACCAACAGTCGATTCGCTTCGGCAGCTTCCGGACCAAATGGCTCGACGGGTTTGCTTGGGTGTTTTGTTTCTGGCGTATCGATCAGGATGTATCTTACTCGATACTCAACCCCGTCGATCAAAACGTCAATGGTATCACCATCAACAACGTTTATGACTTGCGCCTGCTGCTGGGTTAGTGGTTCATTAGATGTCAATTCTACAGCTACTTCTGCAACCGGCTCGGGTGTGAATGTTGGTTCAATTATTGGCTTGATTGTTGGTTCTATCGTAGGGGTTGGTTCTAATGTGTTCGTGGGGGGAGGTATGGGCGTATTCGTCGGCGTGTCTGTTGGTGGAATCGAAGTCGATGCTGGCGTGTTGGTTGGCGGTGTTGTTGGTGTATAAGTTAAAGTCTCAGCGGGAAGGTTTGCGACTGTAGCTATATCAACTTCTGCTACTCTAGCCGGCTCTGGGCCGTCCGATAATGCCAGGAGTAGGTAAGCAAATCCTACAGCGCAAGCCGTAATGGCAGCTATGAAGCCGGTGAAGATAATAACAATTTTAGTTGCTGTAGACATCCATGTCCTCCTCTATATAACTATTTCACTCTATTGTATCGCTAACAAATAAAAGCGTCATAGGAAAGTTCTTTGAATTTCATGTGAAATTGTTACATTGGTTTTTATAGCTTACTTTTGTTAAGGTGTTCGCTCCGCCAATAATAGCGCCGGTCGGCAACTGGTTGGATTCCCCAAGGATTTGTCCCAATTTTCAAATCAAATCCTAAATAAAGATAAATAAGTTATGAACATACTTAAAAGTAACTATTTGGTTAAATAAGGGTGCTATATACCGGCCTATCCCTTGATAAGGAAATATTGTGGCCGGAATAATAAATTAATCAGTATTAAGCAGTTCATGATTTTAGCAGGAGACATTGGTCTTTCAGCACTATGGGCTTGGTGAGCTACAGCTACGTAGCCATAGTCTCGTGCTGTTGTAACTATAAATATCGTTCTATTAAGTCAACTAGCACCAATAACTACTTTAAGATGACACAATAAATTGCTGGTTCACAACTAGCTAACATCAATTCAATAACGAGTATAGAGGCTAACATGGCACAAATTTACGGAAACCCCGGCCCTGAATGGGGTGATAGAAAAGTTTATGATGCATTATCAAAATTGTCTGATGATCTGATCATTTATGCTCAACCCAAATTAGTCTATAAACATAAAGTGCCTCGTTATCCTGATTACGCGATAGTGTACAAGAAAAAGGGTGTTATTATTCTTGAGGTAAAAGATTGGAAAAACATAATTGAATATGATGGCACCAACGCTGTCATATGTAAAAAAGACAGGTCTACGCTACAATTAACAAGCCCTGTCGAACAAGCCCGATCTGCCGCGCATCAGCTTGCGGACATGCTTAAGGCTGATGAGGATTTGATGAAAGGCCGGGGCAAACTTCCATTTCCTTATTCTTTCGCTGGTATTTTGCCTCATCAATCACTAGAAACAATTCAAGCATTAGAGAAGGTATGGGGTGAGGGTTTAATTTTTGGCAAAGATGACCTACAGCCGGAAAAGCTCTTAAAGAGGCTTCAGGATATCCCGACACCTTTCACCCATACTATGTCTGATCATGAAGTCAGAATCGCCTGCGCTACTATCAAACCCGAAAATAAGCGTTTTGATAGAACCACCGGGCAATTCAAAGGCATCATTGATCACCACCAAGAAGCTATTGCCAGGGAGCCTGTTACCCCACTAAAAACCAGCGAAAAAAGAAAGCAAAAAGCTACTCAGCCAACGTTAGTTTTGCAGGAATCTCCCGAAGTCTATATTCCGACGGAGGTTACAGAACTGACAACAAAGCTGCAAGTGCGTTTAGTAAGAGGTTTTGCTGGCACCGGCAAAACGGACGTGCTTACTCTACGAACACATTTTCTTCACGACCAATATCCTGACTCCAATATTCTTGTCACTACTTTCAACAATCCCGTTTATGAGCATCGGCTATTGCCAGAATTAGGACATCTTCAACCTAAAATAGATATTATTAAGTTTGCCACTCTTTGCACATCCATCTATACAAAAAGATACAAATGGCGAAGCCCACAGAACACTCTAGGTGTGGTTGCTAAGTTAGTGAACGAAAATCCGTTGGCTAAGGAGTTTGGCCCAGCCTTTCTCGCCGATGAATTTCAGTGGATGAAGGAGACCGAACGTACTGAAAGAAAAGTCTATGTACAAAGAGTACGTGAGGGGCGAGGTAGTGGACCTACAGGACGTACCTTGGGGAGAGCGATGAAGAGGTCAGTTTTCGACCTCTTCGAAAATTATCAAGAGATGTTACATAAGATTAAGGCCCAAGACTGGGAAGATGTTTATAAAAGGACTCTAGAATGTCTACAATCCGGAATCGAGCCGGAAAAAAAATATGATTTCATATTGATTGATGAGGCTCAACACTTTGCCCCTACTTGGATTAAAATTATAAAAGAATTTCTCAAACCGGATGGAGCATTGTTTATCTGCGATGATCCTTCCCAAAGTATGTATCGACATTATAGTTGGCGGCAGAAGGGCGTTGATGTTGTTGGCCGGACGCGTTGGCTTAGAATACCTTATCGTAACACAAAGCAAATATTTGAAGCAGCCTACGCCCTTATTGATACCGATCCGTTGGCTCAAAAGCTTTTGGCCCAAGATAGAGAAGAGGTGCAACAGCCAGACTTAAAAAACACAGCACTTAGAGAGGGTCCAAAGCCTCAAGTCCGCCAATTCTTATCCCCTCAAGAAGAGCAAGACTTTATTCGTTATCAGGTCAACCATCTTATTGAAAAAGAAGGGATTCAACCTGAAGATGTTGGGATTCTCCACGACAGTAATTATGTTGTGAATAAGTATAAATCCATTTTGCCCAGAGGTGTCCAGTGCTTTGAAACGAAAAAGCAAACTGGTATGGAATATAGGACAGTTTTTGTACCGGAAATTGAAACAATGTCTGAACATGCTGCGGGTATCGACTTAAATGAGGACCAAAGCCGACAGCGGCTTAAATTCTATATGACGATCACGCGTGCAAAAGAACTAGTGTACCTCTCCTATCGGCAAAATTGGCCGGGAGTGCTTGATCCTATTAAGCCCTACGTTGAGTGGGTTCCAAATCAGTATAGGTAGGTTGATATGGTCAAACTCGAAAAGGCGATAACACTTATCAAAGCCGGTAACAAGACAGAAGCCCGCCCCATACTGGCTGACATATTGAAGGCTGACTTGAATAACGAGCATGCTTGGCTCTGGATGTCAGCGTGTGTTGATTCTGATGTTCAGCGTCGGGATTGCATAGAAAATATTTTTCGGATTAACCCTCAAAGCGAATTAGCCCAATACGGCCTTGTACTGCTGGATCAAAAAAAGCACCTCCCGCCCAAGCCAAAGTTAAAGCCTCTCAAATCACACAGTCGCCTACAAGCCGTAAAAGAAGATAAGCAATATAAAGAAGAATGTTCACTTAAAGAAGTGGATCAAGGTTCCTCCTTTGCAATATACAGAACGCTGGCAGCTTTCGGCACACTAGCCGTTATCGCTGGTGCGTTTGGCCCTTGGTTTACAGTCATCTCTTCGGGTGTAATAAACGAAACCTTAAATAAATCTGGAATGGAAGGCGATGGGCCTTTTGTTCTTTTTTGTGGAGCAATAGCCGCAATTGAAGTTTTGACGATGAAATATAAGCCGGGGAGATTTGTAGGAGTATGGACAGCCCTATTTGCCTTTTTTGCCGGCTTTTTTGCCATTTACGATATATTTCATGCTTATTCTTTGTTAGAAGAAATTCGCTTAGAATTAGGGAGAAATACTGTTGTATCATTAAGCATTGACTGGGGATTACCTTTAATCATTATGGGTGCAGGTTTGCTGTTCTTTGTAGGTCTTTCAAAATTTCCTGGCTCAGCAGAAGACTCTATAGCAAAGTCAGCGCCACTTGAGAAGAAGAATAGCCGAACTATTCTGTCTCAGTCAAGTTGTTTCGTAATCTACGTAATAAGTTTAATAATACTTGTTCTCTTACTTTTTCTTCCTGGTGTGATTTTTTTGGTGGTTTATAGTTAATAGGGGTCTTTATTAGCTTAGTCCGTTACATCCTTTTTGATGAGTTTAGTTTCTCGGAGAGGGTTTCTTGCTAGGCTTATCCCCAGGGATTTTTGTTATGAGATTAACGGCC
Source organism: Anaerolineae bacterium (assembly GCA_020433835.1). Next base: position 14,643 of record JAGRBY010000093.1, read on the forward strand.
TGGAAGAATTAAGCATCTAGTCTTATGTTCCTTCATTAAGCAAACTCTGCCCCATCATCGGCCGTCTGCTACAATCAAAGTCAATACCTCACTTAATCATTCCCAAGGTTGGAAAATAAATCGTATAGTTACTAGCCTTAGGGTTGTTATGAGCAGATTGTGATAATCGCTTCTCTTGGACGTGATACACCTTTCAAGTGAGTAATTAATCACTCTTGCGAAACTTGAATCTGGCAAACTCCAAAACTGCTTTCCTATCCTCTGGTGACATATTACGGGCCAGTTCAATTAATTCTTGGAGGGTGTCATCTTCATCAGCAGGTGGCAGGATGTCAGCAATCCTCAATAGCTTCTCCGGCGGCTCACCCAAGGCCGCAGCTACCGCCGTAACAAACTTTTGACTGGGTTCACGCTTTTGATTAATAACCTCAGAAATCAACCCCTGGGCAACGCCTGATAGTCGAGATAGTTCCCGCTGAGACAATCGCCGCTTCTTCATTTCCTGTCCTAACCACGGTCCAAAGTCCATCATAGTTCAGATTGTAAATCAAAACGCTCAAAACAAAAATATTTAGTATTGACATTCCATACTAAGTATGATACAATTTGATCAAATATTTGATCAATACGATTTAATAAATGATTAAAGGCGATGTGGATATGGCAAGTGAGCCGATGTTAAAAAAATGCTTCACAGTACCGGAGGATGACTGGCAAGAAGTAACCGCCCTGGCAAGCCGGTTGGATTGTTCCTGTTCATGGTTAATACGACAGGGCATTAAAGAGGTTATCAGGATCGGCACGGAAAGCCGGGAGGCTCTGGAGACACGCCGAGCCATAACTGAATATAGCAAATAATAAAATCGGCCCGCCCCGGTGATGCGAACACCGAATCGAGCCTAACATCACACGTAACTCTTGAAAGGAACACGTGCAATGTCTAAATTAAATTCTAACTTTAATGGCCCTAACGGACAACAACCGCTTATCCCCTATGGACAACTTCTTTTTCTTACCGCAAAAATCCCCAACCTTGAAAGGCTGATTGCTCAACTTCAAGTCGAATTGGCTAAAGCCAAGCGAATTGTCGTCTCTTTCGGCAATCCCTTAAATCCCCAGGGAATCAATGGCAAGGTGCTGGCAGCTGATAAGGCCAGACCCACCATTAATTTGGGTCTGGCTTTTAACCATCGATTGCCACGCGATAGCCGGTTAATCGAGGTAAGCCCAATGAGAATCTTGTCTTTACTGACCAGCAAGAGGGAAGAGACTCGGCTCTTCAAAGTCGGCAATTGGCTGTTGATTCTGGTCAATGCCCTTCGCCGAGAACTTAAGCGGAATATGAGCAATGGTATAGCGAGGAGCCAGCAATGAAAACTAAGCAGGAATCGATTCAAGTCTGGCTCGAAGCCACCGACGCGGCAATAGAAGCCCTACGCAGTTGGCGGGCTTATCTGCAACTTTGGCAGCAATCTGAGGAACAGGTTGACCATGACTTCTTCAATTCGATTATTAACGACATGGATCGACGAGCCAACTTGTTTTTATGGATGGATGCCAGTGAGGCCGGGCTAGATGACCTCACAGAGGTTTTGACCGGATGGGACTGGGGAGGCGATGATCAAGAAACTGAATGACTTAGTTATCCAATCAGCGGACAATCTACCCGCCGCCCTATTGTTGCTCATCATGGTTTATGTAATGGGTGAATTGCACAACTACACCGCCATGCGCGTCTTTGCTGAAGAAGCCGGAGTTCCCTGGCTCTTGTCTTACTTGACCCCGATTATGGTTGGCGTTTTCATCCTGGTGATCTACTGGATTTTGGTCGCCTATAAAGCCCAGGGCTTTAACACTGCCCTGCCCTGGTTGGTGATAATTATTTTTGTGACTGCCTCTTTTTGGCTCAATATTTTACACTTTTGCACTGATGATGATGGGTTTGAAATTGCTGCCGATGGGTTGGCGATCGCTGCCCTACCACCCGCACTGATCTTCTTTGGAGGTTGGCT
>JAGRBY010000940.1 GCA_020433835.1 Anaerolineae bacterium
GACCTCCTTGGAATCCATATTGAGCCTATAATAAACAATGTTGGAGCGACAAAGCTTGCTTTGTCATAAATTAAAGGTAACTTTGTCGCTCCAGATTTTTATTTCTCTTTCAAAGGCGATTTTGCGCCCAAAACAGGCAAAAATTTTTTTCAAAGGCGATTTTGGACACAAAACGGGTAAAAAATTTTTTTTTGGCTCAATTTTTTATCCAAAACCAAACCGAAGAGTGAGCAGCCTCAGATGCGAACGGGCGGAGCGGTTCGGCTCCGCATCTGAGGCTACTTCCCTCCTCGATTAATCGGGTTATTTCAAAGGAGCAGCATGATGAACCCATCACCAACCTTCATAACCAACCAACCCCAAGTGGCCGTGCTCGATGACATTCCGGCCCTGAAAAAACTCATCGACCAATCAGTGCGACACCTGGGCGGGCAAAAATACAATGCCCGGCAGATTGAAAGTTCGCTAACCTACATTTTTGGCGTTGATACGCAGCTTATTGAAGATGAAACCTACTATGTGGTTAAAATCGACGGGCAGTTGGCCGGTGCCGGTGGCTGGAGCCGTCGCCAAACCTTATACGGCGGCAACCAGGCCAAAGCCGGTCTTGAAGACAATCTGCTCGACCCCACCCACGATCCGGCCAAAATTCGCGCCTTCTACGTCGATCCCAACTTCGCCCGACGCGGTATCGGCCGCAGCCTGATGCAAACCTGTGAAGACGCCGCCCGCCAGGCCCATTTTCAACGTATGGAACTCATGGCCACCCTGCCCGGCCAACCGTTATACGCCGCCTGCGGATTTCAAGCCATCGAGCCGGTCGATATCGTCATGCCCGATGGTGTTTCGCTGCCGTGTGTAAAAATGACAAAGCCGCTGGGGTAACAGCGGCTTGTGTTCTATGTTTGAAGGGTAATTGGTAAATAGTAAATGGTTATTTAGGCGCTATTGCTATGAAAAGCTTTCATGTCATTTCGACGAGCCTGCGAGGAGAAATCCCACAGAACTTTGATGATCTATGTACGATAGTGGGGATTTCTCGCTCCTTCGTCGCTCGAAATGACATCTCGACTACGCGTGAGGTCAATGCCACCCCGATCTAATCTTCAATCTCCAATCTCCAGTCTCTAATCTCCAATTACCAATCTCCACCTCCACCTACACCACAAACTCACCATCTTTATAAAACAAATCGCCATCAACCACAATTTCGCCACCGTCGCGCATATCGCAAATCATATCCCAATGCACCGCCGAGGTATTAACGCTGCCGGTGCTGGGATAGCCTTGCCCGACGGCCATATGAACCGTGCCGCCGATCTTTTCATCAAATAAGATCGATCCGGTAAAGCGTTGGATGTCTTTATTGGTGCCGATGGCAAATTCGCCCAGGCGGCGGGCACCCGGATCGGTATCGAGGGTGTTAACCAGAAAAGATTCGTTCTTGGCGGCTGTCGCCTGGGTGACGAGACCGTTTTCAAAGGTCAGCCGTGCACCAAGCACCTCGTTGCCGCGATACAGAGCCGGATAGGTAAATTGAACCCAGCCGTTGACGCTATCTTCAACCGGGCCGGTGAAAATTTCGCCGTCGGGGAAATTAGCCGTGCCGCAGGCGTTTTCAAAGACGCGGCCGTCAATCGACAGCTCTAAATCGATGTTGTTGCCCCGCACGTGCAGATGTTTCTTGCCGTTCAGAAATTCAATCAACCGATCCTGGCGCTGTTCAACCTCGCGCCAGGCGGCCACGGGGTCAGCCAGGTGAACTTTACAGGCACCAAACACAAAATCGGCATATTGGCTCAGCGACATCCCGGCTCCCTGGGCGAAAGCCTGCGTGGGGAACTGGGTGGTGCAGCGTCGCAAAGTGCCGTTGCCTTCGCGCTCCATTTGCACCGTAATCAGCCCAAACGCCGCTTGCGAACGCGCCCGCTGCGCCTCGGCGCTATAATCCGACAATGCCCGCGTATTTTCCGACGCTTCGACCCGCACCAAAGCATCGCACGTCTCATACATCAACTTGAGCATCGGGTTGACCTTGGCCAGCAACTCCATGTCTTCCGTCGCTTCAATCGCCAGCGTATCTTCATTGCTGATGTGAATATAGGTAAACGCCTCGCCCCCGGCTCGCAGCGCAGCTTGATAAAGCGCTTCGATTAGCGGTGCGGCGGCAGGACTGGTACCGCGCAGCAAAACGCGCTCGCCCGGCTTCACTTTGAGCGAATAATTAATCAGTACATCCGCCATTTTTTCAATTCGAGAGTCCATGATCAAAATCCTTTGTGTCATTAAAAAGTACCATGGCAGTGTAGCACGAAGTTGAGTAATCGTCTATACATGGCCGAGGTTTCACCGCAGGCTCTTTTGAAAATCGCGCTCTCCCCTCTCCCCTCTCCCAATTGGGGAGAGGGGAGTCGCGTTAGCGTCAAACTTTACTTTGACCCCCATCGTTGATGACAAAGCAAGCTTTGTCGCTCCCCTACTCTTTATTTTATATCCCCAACGATTAAATAATCGCTTAACAGACGTTCAGTCTGCGTTTTAGCCTATGATATGAAAACGAGATTGCTCCTTGTTAGAAATGTCATTTATTTGGCACCGAAATGTCGTTGGGGTGTCAAGTTATAGGGAGTGGTTGGAATTATACTTCTATGTGAAATAGATATTGCGACCACCTATTTTTATATTTCTATCCGCACGCCTCGACTGTCTCATTATCTCCT
>JAGRBY010000941.1 GCA_020433835.1 Anaerolineae bacterium
AATATGGTCACCGGCGCTTCAACCGCCGAACTCGCAATTATTCTGATCGATGCCCGCAAAGGCGTCGTCACCCAATCGCGGCGGCACGGTTTTTTAGCCACGCTGCTGCAAATTCCTCACCTGGTCGTAGCCATCAACAAAATGGACCTGGTTGATTACAAACAAGATGTTTACAACCAGATTATGGCCAACTACAAAGAATTCGCCTCGAAGCTGTCGGTGCAAGATATTGTTTTTATCCCTATTTCGGCGCTGCACGGCGATAATGTCGTTGAAAAAAGCCTCAATATGTCGTGGTACGACGGCCCCACGCTGCTGCATCACCTGGAGCACGTAAATGTGGGTGCCAGCCGCAACCTGGTTGATTTTCGATTTCCGGTGCAGTACGTTATCCGGCCCAACCAGGACTTTCGCGGTTTTGCCGGGCAGGTCGCCTCAGGCCGCATCGCCGTGGGCGAAGAAGTTGTGGCGCTGCCATCGGGCTTGCAAAGCAAGGTCAAGTCGATAGTAACCTATGAAGGCGAACCGGAAGAAGCGATTATTGGCGACTCGGTGGTGATTACGCTGGAAGATGAAATCGACATCAGCCGGGGCGATATGATTGTTCGCACCCGTAACCTACCCCAAAAGAGCAACCAGATCGATGCCACCTTGTCCTGGATGAGCGAAACCCCAATGAACCCGCAAGGCACTTACTGGCTGCAACATACATCACGGCTGGTAAAAACCTTAATTTCAGAACTCAATTACAAGATTGATGTTGATACGATGCACCGCGAGCCGACCGAAGCGTTATCGCTTAATGAGATTGGCCGGGTGCAGCTAACCACCACCCAACCGATTTTCTACGATCGCTACCAAATTAACCGTAACTCGGGCAGCTTTATTCTCATCGACCCCTTCACCAACAATACCGTTGCCGCCGGAATGATTCGCGGGCAGTCGCGCCAGGTCAGCGATCTGATTGATACCGAAGAAAGAGTCGATACCGCCGCAACCCGCAAGAAATCAACCGATGTTGTCTGGGAGGCAACGGGCGTCTCGCGTGAGATGCGTGAGGAACAAAACAAGCACAAAGCCGCCGTTCTGTGGTTTACCGGGCTGTCCGGCTCCGGCAAATCGACCGTCGCCAAAAAGGTCGAGCAGTTTCTGTTTGAACGCGGTATCCGTACTATGTTCCTGGACGGCGACAACGTGCGCCACGGTCTCAACGGTGACCTGGGCTTTTCCGAACAGGATCGGCAGGAAAACATTCGCCGCGTGGCCGAAGTGGCCCGGCTAGGTTTTGAGCATGGTAGTGTCGTTTTGTGCAGCTTTATATCACCGTTCCAGTCTGACCGCGACTTTGCTCGAGCGCTGCTGCCGGAGGGACGCTTTTTTGAAGTATTTGTGAAATGCGATATCGAGGTCTGCAAGCGCCGCGATCCCAAAGGGCTGTATGCACGGGCTTTAAAAGGTGAGATCAAAAACTTCACCGGTATCAGCTCGCCCTACGAAGAGCCGGTTAATCCTGAAATTGTTTTTGAAACCGACTTGCAAAGCACCGAAGAAATTGTGGCTAAAATCTTGTCGATTTTAGAAAAACGGGAAATTATATTCTAAAAGTCTGTTTAAGGTTTACCCACTACCTTTGCACTTTAAAGAATTAGGGCCAGAAACCAGGGTTTATGGCGTTAAAAAGAGCGCTTTTTGCCACAAAAGGTTATTAATGAGGTATCAAAATCCTGGTTTCTAAACTTTAAAAAACGATTTATCCTTAACTCGGGCAGGCTTGAAAAGAAAATCTAGCATTTCAGACTCAATCGTAACTCAGTAAAAGTGACATGGTTGTTATTGAATAGTATCATAAACCGGCATTTTTGCCGGTTTTTTTATTTCAAGCAGGAGTGTTTTATGCGTATTCATCCCACGGCAGAAGTATCGCCCCAGGCTCACATCGGCGAAGGCTGTCTGATTTGGCATCAGGTTCAAATTCGCGAGCGGGCCAGCTTAGGACCTAACTGCATTATAGGGAAGGGAGCCTACATTGATTTTGAGGTTACCCTAGGGCGCAATGTAAAAGTTCAAAATAGTGCTCTTATTTACCACGGTGTTACTATTGAAGACGGTGTCTTTATTGGCCCTCAGGTGTGCCTCACCAACGATAAAACACCGAGGGCTATCAACCCTGATGGCTCCTTAAAAGGCGCGGATGATTGGAGCATTAGCCCCATTCTCATTCGCACTGGAGCCGCACTGGGAGCGCGGTCGGTCGTGCTGCCGGGGGTGACCGTAGGGCGGTGGGCGATAGTCGGCTCCGGCTCGGTGGTTACCAAAGATGTGCCCGATTACGGGCTAGTTTGGGGCAACCCGGCCCGGCTGCACGGCTACGTCAACCCCATTGGGCAGCGATTTAGCCCCATTAAAGCCGAAAACGCAACTATGACCAGCCCCGACTTTGACTGGCAAACCATTTTTGAAACCTTAAACTGGGAGATTGTAGAACGATGATTTCAATTGCAAACCCTTTAATTGGCGATGAAGAAAAACAAGCTGTTATGGAGGTACTCGACTCGGGTATTTTAGCCCAAGGGCCTCGGGTCAAAGCGTTTGAAGATGCCTTTGCCGACATGTGTGGCACCCAATACGCCGTTGCCACTTCTTCCGGCACCACAGCCTTGCACGTTGCCTTGCTGGCCCACGATATCGGCCCCGACGATGAGGTTATCACCAGTCCGTT
>JAGRBY010000942.1 GCA_020433835.1 Anaerolineae bacterium
ATTCTTTCTATACTTCTCCACACACACTCTAACTTGATTCATACATTATTCCCATAGAATTCTGCGAGGATATTGCTATAGTTGTAGTAACGAAGAGAGACACTTCGGAAGCCACCACTTATTCACTATCAACTGGGTTTGATAATTATCTGCTCTTATTCCTCGAAAATTAATTTGTTTGGCTTCCGAAGTTCTTTCGTTTTTCTACTTAACCCGTATTGTAACTTGTGACAAGCGAGAAGGATATGTTTAGCAAAGCCGATACCCACATGCATACAACCTACAGCGATGGCATTATGACCCCCGAAGAGATGGTCGAATACATCGCCTCTGAAACCGATTTAAGTGTCATTGCTATCACCGATCACGATACGGCCGAAGGAGCCTTTGTGGCCCAAGCCTATGCCCGAAGCCACACGCCCCATTTAGATGTCATCATCGGTCAAGAAGTGACGACGCGAGAGGGAGACGTGGTGGGGCTGTTCGTAAAATCAACCCTGCCGCGCTACGACACCGCTCTGGAAGCCATTGAGGCTATTCACGCCCAAGGTGGACTGGCCGTGTCGGTTCATCCGTTTAGTCGCATATCCACGCTCAACAATATGAAAGGGCTTGGCTCGAAAATATTCACCCTGCCCCTTGATGCGGCTGAAGTGCGCAACGGGTTTCCGAGCAACATCTTCAGCAACCCCATCTGCACGATGCTTAATCGGCATCGGGGCCAGCGGCTGGCCGAACTCGGCGGCAGCGACTCGCACGCCCCCTTTACTGTGGGCCAGTGCTACACCCGCTTTTACGGTAAAACCGCCGAAGATTTACGCCGCGCCATCAAGAACCGCACTGTTGAGGCTTGCGGTACTTTGTGGACGCCTCGCAATATGCTACGTTTAACATCCGCCGTGCTTAAGCGCGGCTGGTCGCCCCATACCCAAGTTTTTACAGACTGACCATCCCTTGCCAAGGAGAAGGAAAACCTGCCGGATATGTTGTCGCCGACAGGTTTTTTTTATCTTATCAACCGAATTAATTTGGTTCTGAGGATTGACACTTATGTATAAGTAATGTATCATCATACTTACCAATGCACACGTGTGCTTTATCATGAAACACACCCAACGGCGGAAGTTTAAATGAGGTCCGTGGATGCTAACCACCATTAAAGATATAGCCAGAGTCGCAGGAGTTTCCCACACGACCGTTTCCAGAGCGCTGCGCGGACATCCCGCTATCAGTGCGGAAACGACCCGCCATATTCAACAGTTAGCGGAACAAATGGGTTACGTTCCCAGTGCTGTTGCCCAAAGCTTGAATTCCCGACAAACATTTACAATTGGCATCGTGGTTACGACCATCGCTGATCCGTTTGGGCCGCAGGTGGTAGAGGGTATAGAGAGAGTCGCTCAAGCAGCCGGCTACAGTGTGTTTCTCATGACATCATACAACGATCCGGAGCGAGAGCTAGCCGTTGTTGAAACTTTACAGAGGCGGCGAGTAGACGGCATTATTATCCATGCCTCCCGAGTAGGCAGCTTGTATGCCGAGCAACTTGAACGCATTCAGGTGCCCATCGTCCTTATCAACAATCAGGAAAACGGTGAGTTTGTCCATTCGATCTCAGTGGATGACGTTCAAGGGGCTAAGTTGGCCACGGAACACCTCATTGCGTTGGGGCATCGACGTATTGGGTATGTCGGTCTGCTTACCCGTCCAAAATCGAATGCACACCGTTTATTGGGATATCAGAAGGCGCTTCAAAAGGCCGGCATCCCCCAAGACCCAGACTTGATCTTTTTGCCGCCACCGGGCGACGATTTCCAGTGTGGTGAACTGGCATTGTCGCTGTATCATAACCACAAAGCAACAGCGATTATGTGTTATAACGACATAACGGCGATTGGATTATTAAACACGTGCCAACGTAATCAGATTGCTGTTCCTCAAGACCTCAGCATTGTTGGCTTTGATGATATCGAAGCGGCGCACTATGTCTCCCCACAGCTAACCACCTTTCGCCAACCACGCTTGCAAATGGGCGAATTGGCGATGCGCATGATTCTTGATTTACTTAATGAGAAAAACGTCAAGGATCAAATTTTACCCGGCGAACTCATTATTCGCGGCTCCACTCTTAAAATTAACGCTGAATAGACAACCATAAAAAAGAAAGGATGGTGTCACTGATGACAAACTCTCTTAATGTCGGTATAATTGGGGCCGGTAGGATCGGCCAGGTTCATGCCGAAATCTTGGCTTATCGTATCCCTGCGGTCAATATCGTGGCTGTTTCTGACGTTGTCCTCGAAGCGGCTGAAAAGTGTGCAGCGACCTACAACATTCCGACCGCAGTTAGCGATCATCGGGTTATTTTAGACAATCCCGATATCGAAGCGGTGGTTATCTGCTCTAGCACCGATACCCATGCCCAATTTATTACTGAAGCTGCCCAAGCCGGTAAACATATCTTTTGCGAAAAGCCGATTGCGCTTGATTTAGAGACCATCGATCGAGCTTTGGAAGCTGTTGAACAAAATGGCGTTAAGCTGCAAGTAGGTTTCAACCGTCGCTTTGATCCCAATTTTAAGCACGTTCGGGATATGGTGGCAGCCGGTGAAATTGGCGAACCACGATTGGTACACATCATGAGCCGCGATCCCTCTCCCCCGCCCATTAGCTATATTAAAGTCTCAGGCGGTATGTTCCTTGATATGAC
>JAGRBY010000943.1 GCA_020433835.1 Anaerolineae bacterium
ATTTCTCTTTCTGGCGCTGAGCCACCCACTCTATGCCCAGAGTGGTGAAGACACCCCCCTAGGCCCGCTCCGTTTGGTCCACTTCAACCGCACCGATGGTATGCCGAATGACTCGACCTATGCCATATTTCAAGACAGCCGGGGTTTTATCTGGCTGGGCACCGGCGATGGCCTGGCCCGCTACGATGGCTATGACTTCGACAACTACTGGCCCCAACCGGATAACCCTAACAGCTTGAGCGACTCCGATATCCGGGCTATTGTTGAAGATGGGCAGGGCAACTTATGGCTTGGCACTGAGCGGGGCGGACTGAATAAATTTGATCCGCTGACCGGCATATTTACCCCCTACCAGCACGACCCGGAGAATCCCAACTCGCCCAGCGACAACCGCATCCGGTCTTTGGCGCTAGATGCCACCGGCAAGCTGTGGCTGGGTAATGATGAGATGGTGGATGCGTTTGACCCGACCACTGCAACCTTTACCCACTACAGTAATGCCGCCGCCAATGATGATCCCAACGGCCTAACCTCCGGCAGTTTGGGGAATGTAACGCTGGGACCGAATGCGGCCGGTGTGCCACAGTCGGTGGTCTGGGTGGGCACCAGCGGCGGCCTGGATCGCCTGGACCCGGCCACCGGCGTTGTAACGCATTTTCAATACAATCCGGCCCCGGCCCAAGACTCGGAACCCAGCCGGGTATTTGCCGACGCAACCGGGCTGGTTTGGCTGGGCACGCCTCAGGGCTTGATCAAGTTTGATCCCACCACCGCAACATTTACCCGCTACCAGAACCAACCGCCAGGGTTAACCGAGAATACAATTGCCGACATCTTTCGAGACTCCTCCGGCCAGGTTTGGCTCGGCATCGAACGGGATGGCCTGTACCAGTTTGACCCAACCAGCGAACAATTTCTCCACTACGATAAGAACCCATCAAAACAGGACGCTTTACTGGGCGGCAGCGTTGCCGTCATCTATCAAGACCGGGAAGGCTTACTATGGGTTGGGACCCATGATGGAGTCAACATGCTCAACCCGGCCCATCACCAATTTACCAGTTATAAACATGACCCGGACAACCCCAATAGCATCTCGCAGAGTGGTATTCGCGCAATGGGGCAGGACTCCACCGGGATCATTTGGATTGGCAGCAGCCGCGGATTGGATCGGTTTGATCGCCAAAAGCAGCAGTGGACGCATTATGAACCCGACCCGGCCGACCCCAACAGCCTGGGCAACCCCAATATTTTTGACCTGTGTATCGATCAAGCCGATGTCCTATGGATTATGACCGACGGCGGCATGGACCGCTTTAACCCCGCCGCCAATCATTTCACCCATTACCGCGCCTCGGCCGAGAACGGCCTGCCCGATAAATTCCATCATTGTCTCATCGACCGCTCCGGCACGTTGTGGCTGTCAACCCGCTCAGACGGACTGTACCGGTTTGACCCGACCACCGAACAGGCTGACCACTATCGCCACAATCCCGAAGATGTTCACTCCTTAAGCCTTGACAGCCTCTCTGCCCTTTTTGAAGACTCGCAAGGCCTCCTGTGGCTTGGCACCGAGCAGGGTTTGAATCGCTTTGAGCCTCAGACCGGCATCTTCACCCCCTACCTGACCGACATAAGCCCCCCCTTAAAAATCAATAACATCCGTGAAGACGCAGCCGGCACGCTGTGGCTGGCCACCGACTCCGGGCTGTACAATTTTATGCCCACCACCGCAGCATTCACCCGCTACACCATGGCCGATGGTCTCCCCGGCAGCAGCGTCAGCGATGTGGAGATAGATCGGCAGGGCCGACTATGGCTCAGCGTGAATGGTCTGACATCATTTGAGCCTGAACATAAGCGGTTTTATAGGTATGATACAACCGATGGCCTACCAAGCGACAATGCGCTACGCTTGGTGTCTTATCAAACCCCTAACGGCGAGATGCTTTTCGGGGGAGCCGGTCTCTTGCTCACCTTCTTCCCGGAGCAAGTTCACGATAATGACTACCAGCCACCGATGGTCTTAACCGAACTTCGGCTCTTTAATCAGCCGGTCACACCGGGCACCGAATCACTGCTGTCTCAGCCCCTTTGGACCGGCTTCAACAGCGATGGCCTCACCCTCAACTACGACCAAAACATACTCTCCTTTGATTTTGCCGCCCTGAGTTACAGCGGCCCCGTGAAAAACAAATATCGCTACAAACTGGAAGGGTTAGAGGCCAACTGGAACGAGGTTGACAGCAAACGCCGCGTGGCCACCTACACCAGCCTGCCCCCCGGAAATTACACCCTACGGGTGCAGGGCACCAACAACAGTGGCCTTTGGAGCGAAAACGAAGTGACGCTGCCCCTCGTGATTTTACCGCCGTGGTGGCAAACGCCGTGGTTTAGAGGAGGCGTGGCGCTTATTTTGCTGGGGCTGGCCTTTGGGGCCTACCGCCTGCGCGTACGCAGCATTGAACAGCGCACCCGCGAGTTGGAAGCGCAGGTGGCAGCCCGGACACAAGAACTGGCCGAAAAGTCGGCGCAACTAACTGAATCTAACCAGGAACTGGCCGCGGCTAAAGAAAAAGCGGAGCTGGCCAGCCAGGCTAAAAGCACCTTTCTGGCCAATATGAGCCACGAACTCCGCACCCCGCTCAACGGTATTCTGGGGTACGCTCAAATTCTCAATCGCGACCCTGACCTAACCACCACCCAGA
>JAGRBY010000944.1 GCA_020433835.1 Anaerolineae bacterium
TCGTGGTGCTGGCGATCATAATCCAGGGGAACAAACCGATGGGAAACAGCATGCCGGTCATCACATGAAAGCCGATGACGGCCAGAAAGGCCACGGGCCGCGTTTTGCGCCACAAAAGGAAAAAGGGAATGGTCAGGTCGTAAATTGCGCCGCTCCAGCTCATCAAGTAGGCGAAACTGTCGTAATCGAACAGGAAGCCGATGCCCGGAAAGTGGGTTTGCCCGGCCAGCCACAGTTTTAGCGGCATCGCCCGCCAAAGCCAATCGCTATTGAGCTTGGCGATACCGGCAAACAGATAGACGATGCTCAACTGCAAGCGAAGTGCGGCAACCGTCCAGCGCGGCACAAAATCGGCCTTTAAACGCGGCCAAAGCCAACTGTCGATGGAAAATTGGCGGTGCAGCGGCAGAAAGATCAGCAGGAAGCTCAGCAGCGAGACAAAATAATAGTGGTTGAGATAATAGGTCTTATCCAGCAGCTCGGTGTAGGTAAAGCAGAGGAAAAAGGTGATGATGGCGGCCCGATAACAAAAACCAAGCGCGATACAGAGCGTGGCAACCACCATCAGACCATAGACCCCGTACAGCCCGTAATCGGGTAAGGGTTTTATCCAGCCGAAGCCGTAATAAGTAAAATGAAAGCTCGGCGCAATGTAAAAGGCCTCGACCCAACCGTTAGCAACAAAGCGAATAGTACTGGCCAGCATCAGCAGCCCAAACAGGAGGCGGAAGACAACCAGCGGCACGCTAGAGACCGGTTGACGCAGCGCTAACAGCCGGTCAGCCCATTTAGTCGCCATCACTGTCGTTAAAAGTCATCGTCACCGCCAAATGGTTGGCCATATCGGCTTTAATTAAAACGATGAGTTTGCGGGCTTCATTATAGACCTGCTCGACTTGCTCGGTCTCGTTTTCCATCGCCAGATGCAGCGGTTCGTCGATGGCGGCCAGCGCGGCCCGCGTAGTCTCGATTTGGTCATTAATCACCGTCGATAGCGGCTGCCCTTCGTACTCGGCGTCCAAGTAATCGAGATAATCGTCAAAACCAAGCTGCGGTTCAACATCGCCGCTGCCGTTGAAGGTGGCGGCAAAGCCCTCAAGGTTTTTGTCGAGCATTTGGCCGGATATTTCGCTCAATTCCGCCTCTACCAACTCTGGTCGCACGCCGGCCTCAGACGTTTTTCCCAGCGGATGCCCAATTTTTCTTTTGACGATGTCTTCCAACCCGGCGGCCATTTGATTAACCAGCAAACTGATCGAAGCTTGCGGGTCGCCGCCGTTGACGTTGCCATTGATAAACATTGCGGCAAAGTTGTCGCCGTCCGCCGCCCAAATGGTCAGCAAGAGTTCGGCTTTGTTGTGGAGATTTTCGGTAGCAGCAACCAGGTATTGCATGCGCTTTTCGGCGTTCGGAGCATCGACAAAAGTGTTCAGCACGCTGTTGTTATCGCCCTCAGGGTTGAAAATGATATATTCGATGGCCGGTAAGCCTTTGGTCGTCGAGCCGTTTGAATCGACCAGCGGTTCATCAATCATTTCCTGCTCGTCGATAAGCGTCTCGATAAAATCGGTGTTGGTCGGCCACTTATCGATTTGATTGTACACAACCATAAAAGAAACCAGCGTATCGTCTTGATTGCGAAACGATCCCAGCTCGTAAAACTCGCACATCTTCCAGGCCAAGGCCGTCGCTTGCCAGGCTTGTTGAACTGCCTCTAGATTGGCTTCGGTCGGGTCATCGCGAAAGGTATGTGCCGCATCTTCGAGTGCCGCGCTCTGTTCCACGAAGTTTTTAAGTTGGGGGATGATGACGTTGTTCGTTAGGTTTGCCAGCAGCGCCTGGCGATCAAATCCGTCGTCGATGGCCATCGCTTCGGTCGTCGGCGAGGCCGCTGCGTCCGTAGCGGCGCTTTCTTCTTGCACAGTCGGGGCCGGGGCGCTCGAACAGGCCGCCAGCAACAAACACAAAAGCCCGATGATGCCACAGACGGCCATCGAGCGAAGGATTGAGGGTTTTAAGCGTTTCAGCAAGGTCTTTCTTCCTTATAATAGTTTATTCAGGCCAATTCAGGAGGGATGTTGACGGAACGTAGTGTGTAGTGCGTAATGTGGCAAAGCCACAACCAAAGATCAGGACGCAGATTTTCGCAGATAAACGCTGATAAAAAAATTAAAATCTGAGAAAATCAGCGTTCATCTGCGTCCAAGAATTTTCGCAGACAACGTAAATTTGTGGCTGTAAGAGGTGCCCCTACTCACTATCTAACTCTTTGGGCAAAGAATGGCTTAGGACGAAGGATTTTTATCCCCTTAATCCCTACTCCCGACCCCCTACCCCTGTCTCGACCTCAAAATAGCCGCTTGAAGATACTACAGCGATTTCAAAAACGCAATCAATGCGTCGCGTTCGGTTTGGCTCATTTTTGTAAACGCATCTTTGGCGGTTTCTGCTTCGCCGCCGTGCCAGAGGATGGCTTCGGGCAAATTTCTGGCCCGGCCATCGTGCAGATACGTAGAATGCTTGTTAACCGTCTCAAACAGGCCGATGCCCCACAGCGGTGGGGTGCGCCATTCGCTGCCGGTGGCTTGGAAGTCGGGCCGGTTGTCGGCTAAGCCTGCGCCCATATCGTGGAGTAATAAATCGGTGTAGGGCCGGATGGTCTGGTTTGAGAGCGCCGGAAGGGTGGGATGGATGCCCGTTTCCATC
>JAGRBY010000945.1 GCA_020433835.1 Anaerolineae bacterium
CTGGCTTCTTGGAAATCTAAGGCTTTGACCTTTCTAGAACGTTACCGGCTGTCAACTCCCCGAGATCCGAAAGAGCCGAAAATAGCTTGTGTAAGGCAAACTTAAGTTTGCCCTACGGATGTGATTTGTAGGACAAACTTAAGTTTGTCCTACGGTGATTCTCATTGTCGGTGTCGTCCTGTAAGGACTGTTCGACTCCTCTAAAAATAAAAATCCAGAGCATCAAAGTTTACTTTGATCCCAACACCGGTGACAAAGCAAGCTTTGTCGCTCCAATACATTTTCATTCCCGGTCAGGTTGCCAGTTATCGAGAGCGGCCATTGCTTTCGCAGTGCCGATCTTTTTTAGGGCATTGGCCGCAGCTTCCTGAACCGGCTGAGAAGGATCGGAGAGCGTGGCAGTAAACAGCTCGATACGCTCCGGGTGTTTGTTTTTTGTCAGCGCCTGAACCGCACAATGGCGTAACCACCAATTGCCGTCGGTTAAGACCATGGTGAGTGTTTCCAGCGCTTGGTGAGTATTCTTCTCACCCAAAACCAAAATGGCTTTGACGCGAACTTTCTCAACCTCATCTTTATTGGTTGCGGCTTGGCTCACGACATTCAAGGCGGTTTCATCATCAAATTCACCCAAAGCCCAAATTGCGCCATCGCGCATATCAGGATTTTGGTGCGTTTGGGCGATTTCTAACAGTTGCGGTAAAACAGGTTGGCCGATAGTCCATAGGCGAACCGCCGCTTCATATTGCTCGTCGGGGTACATTGCGCCTAATTTATCAAAGAGCGATTGAACATAGGCCGGCTCAAACTCGCCGCCCATCTCCTGCCGGAGATCTTCCATATATCCTTTTATCATTTGGCGATAGTTATCTTCATCATTGGATATATCGAGGGCATCCAAATCAAACGCCTTTATCGATGACGGATCAGGTTGATAGGTGTCATCAAACGCTAATTGTGAGCCATCTGTTTCTATATCCGCCTCAAATGGCAAGCCTAATGGACACCGGTTAGGGATACGCGCATTGTGGGTATAAGGAAGCCAGCCCTGGTCGATTAATTCCGGCAGCGGTGGGGGAGTTGTCTTCAGGGGCGTCAAATGGATAAGAAAATCGACATAGGCTCGATTGCGCTCTACTACGCTCAGACGCCGATATTGCTCATAATCTTCACGCTCCAGAAGCCAGGCCGGGGCGTCGATGCCGGAGCGGGTGCGGTTAAACCAATCGAGCCAACGCTCTTTCAGTCCGGCGACTTCCAGGCAGTCGATGGCGTTGGGCGAAGTTATATAAACATAGGCCGTTAGCCCGTAGTCACCCGGCGGAATTTCGATGAGATGATACAGATCACCCAGCAAATTCTCATCGAGTTCATCGGCATCGCAGCCGCCGTCAAGCATTAATTGGCCGTCGGGGATGCGTAGCTGCCATTCGTACTTGCCGATCCATTCGGCCTCTTCCTGCTCAAGCAGCGCTTCATTAAAGATAAGACGTACATTTGTGGGATTATCACCCGCTAGTGGAAGGGGAAAGATACCGCCCTGTAGAACAGCGGATGTCATGTCTTGACAAAAATCGTCGTTTATTTGTTCCTTCAAGCTGAGTGAATAGAGCACAACGGCTCCGGGGTCGCCTAAGGTTAGGTCTTCTCGCATAATTTGATCCCTTCTGGTTCGGGCTAAAGACAACCCGTGGGACAACCGATCAACGATTGTGCTTTCTGCTGACCAGGCCCAACCCAAAAATGGTCGGGGCGGAGTAGGAATACATCGTTTAATTATAAACGAACTTTGTCGGCATCACCACCTTATGGATTGATTATCCGTATTTTATAGGTATTAGGCGCGTATCGAACTGCTTCTAGAGCTAGAACATGCGCCCCACACGTACTAAATTTTTCCAACGCGGATTTAAAAGTTCCAATATTCAGAGACAAATCCCAACGTTTGCCAACGAAATCCAATATTCAGAGACAAATCGCGTTTTTTACGAACGAAATCCAATATTCAGAGACAAATTCCAATACGCACTTAATACTTTCAAACTTTAGAAACAAATTGCGTTTTTTACGAACAAATCGCGTTTTTTAGAAACAAATCTCAATTTTCAGAAACAAATTTACATCAGGAAGGTTTACTCTTGTTACTTCAAAGAAAATAAGCTTATTGAAAGGAGAATTATTCAAGGCAAGTGGTTTAAGGCAAAATTAAGAACGTATCGTTTATGAGACGGAGTAAATGCAGCACGAGGCCCGTTATAATCCGCACTTTGCGAAGATGATGCGGGACCAAGGTGACAATGAAGAAAGTTGAGCGTATGGCGAAGAGCTGCTGGATGCCCGATAAAGACATTCGGGCATGACCATGGCCTCCATTTCTATGACCTCCTTGCAATCCATATTGAGCCTATTCTTTTATTTGTGTTAATTCGTGACATTCGTGGCCTAAAAGTCTTTTCCTTATGACTTACGCAGTTGGGTGAACGAACAAGGTGACAGTCACTTTGGCCCAAATAGGTCGATTTATCACTGCCAAGTGACTGTCACCTGACTTTTGCGTAAGTCCTGTTAATGACAAATTCCGCTTTGTTTGCGAATGAACATCTCAAATTGTCGGGTCTCGTGCCTCGACCCAACCTACAACGGTCTGGTTTTACTACTCGGCCGCCTCAACATGAAAGACGACCGGCGGTATAACACCGTGCGACG
>JAGRBY010000946.1 GCA_020433835.1 Anaerolineae bacterium
TCAAATACGCCCTCGGCGATTTCCAGGATGGTTACATCGAAGGTGCCGCCACCCAGGTCATAGACAGCGATCAGGCCATCTTTGCGCTCGCCCAGGCCATAAGCCAATGAAGAAGCGGTTGGCTCGTTGATGATACGCAGCACTTCCAGACCAGCGATTTTACCAGCATCTTTCGTGGCGTTACGCTGGGTGTCGTCAAAGTAGGCCGGAACAGTGATAACCGCCTGGTCGACGGGCTGCCCCAGATACGCTTCGGCATCGGCCTTGATCTTCTGTAGGATCATCGCGCTGATTTCCGGCGGCGAGTACTCCTTACCGCCCATCACCACACGCACGTCACCGTTGGGGGCTTCTTTTACCTCATAAGGTACGTGTTGAAGGGCTTTTTGCACTTGAGCGTCTTTGTACTTGCGGCCCATAAAGCGTTTTACGGAAAAAATCGTGTTTTGGGGATTCGTTACGGCCTGGCGTTTGGCTACCTGGCCCACCATCCGTTCGCCGGTTTTGGCATTTACCGCCACAATGGACGGCGTAGTGCGATTTCCTTCAGCGTTGGGGATAATGGTGGGTTCGCCGCCTTCCATAACGGCCATTGCCGAGTTCGTAGTCCCAAGGTCAATACCAATGATTTTTGCCATCTTGTTATAACTCCTGATACGTAAGTTTGAAATAAAATCGAGAAGGGTGAATATCTAGAATATTGCTCATGGATACGGGGTTAACTCTCTCAATCATAACGGTTAAATTTTGTATAGAGTTTACCGAGCCACACGTACAAGGGCCGGGCGAATGACGCGATTGCCGATTTGATACCCTTTACGGAGTTCGGCAATGATATGGTCTGTCTCGTGATCTTCGGTTTCTTCGTAGCTGACCGCTTCGTGAAAGTTAGGATCAAATTGTCCGGCGGTGTCAACCGGCATCACGTTTTGATCGTCCAAAATTTTATCGAGTTTGCGTTGAACCAGTCGAAAACCTTCAACCCAGCCAATGAGTTGACCGTCGATTTCAGCCGGTAAATTTTGGAAGGCCAGATCCAGATCATCTAAAGCGCTAATAACACCTTGCAGAACTTCCGACTTAATGCGGTCGCGCTGAAGTTTCATCTGCTCTTCCTGGCGACGTTTGTAGTTAGCAAATTCGGCGGCGGTGCGCTGCCAATTTTCCAAATTTTTAGCCGACTCTTGCTGCGCGGCGGCAAGATCGGCCTGAAGCTGCTCTATCATGTCAGCGTTTGGGGTAGCATCGACTGAAACCGTTTCTGCTGTTTCACTGTCGGTTTGTTCTTCAGCATTTTGGGCTTTGACATCATCGTCAAGCGAGGGTGTATCCGGCGCGATGGTTTCATTTTCTTCAACTTTTACGGCTGTATTTTCGTCGATGGCCGGTGTTACATCTTCATTTATTGGTTCGGAATCTTTATTGTGTGCCATTGCTTCATGCCTCAAACTTTATAATTTTCGTGGTTGACGTTAGGTTATTTTTTGATAGCCATAGAGATCGCTGATTAAATTGCTCATCAAGTGTGACATATAGCGCACAACGGATACAGTTCGGCTGTATGGCATACGCAGGGGACCAATAACGCCCATCGCCCCGGTTACCTCATCCGCTACGCCATAGCGAGCCAACACAATGCTTACTTCTGAAAATTCTTCCCATTTGCCGTCGCCGCCGATGATGATCTGTACTCCACCTTGACTGAGCGCTTCGCCGACCAAACGTTCAACCATTTGATGTTCTTCCAGAACACGAATGATCTGCTGAATACCTTCTCGCTCTTTAAATTCGGTATGGGTTAAAATATTAAGCAGCCCATCGCGGTAGATATCGCTGCTGCGTCGGGTATCTACGCGGCGCATAATGTCGACAACAAGCTCACTTACGTTTATGGCAACATCATCAATAAGCGGGGTCGATATCGCGGCTACCCCATTAGCATCCTGGCCTCCCCATAAATCGTTGAGTTGGCGGGCTAACCGGCTTAGCGTATCTTGATCGACCGGATAATCGAGATTAAGAATTTGCTGTTTAAGCGTGCCCCCTTGCAACACCAAGATAAGCAAAACAACATTATCTCTAATAGAGATAAGTTCAACATGCTTAACGTGACACAAATCACTTTTGGGAGCGGTAATAAGGGAAGCGTTTTGGGACATATGGGCCAGCACCGCCGCACTTAGACGCAGCCATTGGTCAAGCTCCAAACGGGCTTGATGAAATTGATGGCTGATCATACGCTGCTCTTCGCTGGGCAGCTCCACCTGATTCATTAGCTTCTCAACAAAGTAGCGATACCCTGACTCAGTCGGTATGCGACCGGCAGATGTATGCGGCTGCGTGAGATAGCCTAGCTCTTCCAGCCGAGACATCTCATTACGAATAGTAGCTGCGCGTACACCTAAATTGTATACGGTAATGGATTTTGAGCTAACAGGTGTAGCTGATTGGATGTACTCTTGTACGACAAGCCGCAAAATTTTCTGTTGTCGCTCTGTTAGATCCTTTTCGCCCATGGTTCCCTATGGTGAATTGGCACTCGTTTAGTGAGAGTGCTATTAGCACTCGGTGTAGAAGAGTGCTAAAATTACGTCGAAATGATACCATAAACTGGCTTAATAGTCAAGCTAACGCCAAATTTGGCCTTATCCGGCGGTTGATTCGCGTCGAAATCGGTAAATTTTGTATAATAGCGGGTTATAAACA
>JAGRBY010000947.1 GCA_020433835.1 Anaerolineae bacterium
TGAACCTCGTTGCGCCAGCCGGCGCGAACACGAACCAAAATGTCGTCAAATACAACAGGTCGGTCGCTGTCAATCTTAAGGGTGATGGTATCCCCGGCGACCACGCCCCACTCTTGGGCGGTTACGTCGCTAATATGGATATGGCGTCGCGCCAGAAACGCGCCGCCGCCTGCGCCGCCGGGCAGTGAGACAACCCCCGCCGGGCCAACCAAGGTGACCGGCTGGGTTTGCGGCTCGTTGCCGGAGGTGGCCAGCGGTAATTTCATCCCCATAGCCACGGCTTCACTCTGGGCCAGTTCAACCTGCGAGAAGGGACGAGGCGGCCCTAAGACCCGCACTTTTTCCAGGCAGCGTTTGGTGCCAACCACCATAACCTGTTCTTTAGCAGCGTAATATCCCTTCTGGTACAGTTCGTGATAAACGCCCAGTTGGTGGCCTTTGCCAAACAAAATTTCCACGTGTTCGGGGCACAGGTGCAGATGCCGTACCGAAATGCCGATGGGAACCTGCACCGTGCGGACGCCGTCGGTTGAAACCGGTTTCGGCTCGTGACCGTTGGCACTCTCCGTCATCAGGCGGCGCACAACTTCTTTCGCAATTTTTTCTACGTTTACCAAACCGGCATCAAAGTTAAATGTTGGTATAGTCGTTGTCATACCGTGTTCTCCAAACTTCCGTCGTCAAGCCTCGTGAACATAGCTCACTCAGCCGGAGGCGCATCTTCTTCAGCCGGTGATGCGTCAGCCGGGGTTTCCGGCTCACTGGTTGTTGATTTCGATTTGGCGGTACGGCGAGTCTTTTTCGGTTTCGGAGCCGGTTCGCTTTCCGTTTCCGGTTCGTCAGCCTGCAACTTTTGCCCTCGGGTGTAGGCTTCGATCAAAGCCTCGATCTCAGCGTGCGGGCGCGGGATAATGTGAGATGCGGCAACTTTACCGACGCGCTGAGCAGCGACGGTCCCCGCCGAGACGGCGGCCCGCACGGCCCCAACATCGCCTACAAACTTCACGGTAATCATTCCACCGCCACGGCTGTTTTCGTAGCCGAGCAGGATAACGTTGGCCGATTTGCTGGCGGCGTCGGCGGCTTCGATGGCCGCGGCCAGGCCAATGGTTTCAATCAAGCCAAGTGCTTTTGAACTCATAGCATACCTCTTTCATAAATTATTCGAGCGACAATTTTGGTGATGGCTCTTACAAGCTCCGGATCCACGCCGGCAACGTCGGGGCGCGGAGGTGTTGGTGATAGGGTGTTGTGTGATTCTCTGTGTGCTGCTGGTTTTAGACGGTGTTCTGTGGGTGGATCAGGTTCCAATTCAAATCGAAACGGCATTCGGATAATTAAGCGGGCAGCATTGCCACCGGCCAGCCGACAGTATCGCCAGAGATCGTCCCTGCCTTCAAAGGTGAGCACCGGCTGTTCAGACGGCATGTGCAGTTCGTGTACAACCACGGTGCTACCGGCTATGCCTACCCCCACGCCAAAGCGGGAACTCATCGCCGCATCGTAGGCCATGGCGACCGGGTTACTGCCTTGAGCCGCAACCCGACGGCAAGGCACGCCTTCTTCCTCGGCTCCAATGGCGACCCAGTTGAAGGCATTGTCAGCCAAGCCGGTGGCCAAAGCAATGTGGATGGCCGGGCGCTCTTCATCCGTGGTAACATTTTTTGGGGTGCCGATGTGTTGCTCTGCCATATCAACCGGCCTTCTGTCGCTCGAAATAGCTCAGTACCAGACCGGTTGCCACGGCGTTGACCGGGCCTTCGCTGCCGCGAATGTTGGCGGTGCCGGCCACAATCCCGTAGCCGGCCAGTCGCTCAACCAGCATCTGCGACAGTTCGAAATCGCGGCCCGAACCGCCGACGATAGCCACAAAATCGATGGCTCGAATATTGCCGTTGGGGGCCACCGATTGCAGCGCCCGCAGGCTGTTGCGCATAAAGACCTTTTCTTTGGCTTCGCGCCGCACCTGGCGGATACGCTCTAAAGAATACTGGGTGTTAATCGGTATCAGATCGCCTTCCTCGCGCACCAGCGCCACCCGGCCAAACAGGCTGGGATCGAGCGGCTCTTCGAAGAAGCTAACCGAATTATCCTCGTTGCGGATGTGGAACATACTCTCCACTTTGGCCAGCGGGAAGAACTTTATCTTCTCCGCTACTTCAAAATCTTCCAGACCAAGCTCGGTTTGGATGAGCAGCGTCACCATATTGCCCGCCCCGGCCAGGTGCATACTGCGCACCGGATTACCCTTATGCAGAATGGCGGCGTCGGTGGAACCGGCCCCCAGGTCTAAGATAGCCAAGGGGGTACTGATACCGGGCGTGGTGAGCGTACCCAGGATAGCCATATTGGCCTCCACGCCACCTAACTCAACCCGCACGCCAATGCGCTCGGAGAGAGCTTCGGCCAGCCGGTTCATCAGCAGGCGGTCGGTGTTGACCATCGCCGCCAACCCAACCGCGTTTTCCATCGAAAACTCCTGGGCCAGCCCGCCCGATACCTTTTGCGGCACCAGACAATCGACGGCCAGAATATCGCGAATTTTGACGTCGGCCATCGGCTTTTCGGTCATTTCGCTCATGGTGTGGCGCACCCGCTCGATCATCCCGCCGACGTTGGTGCCGGGTTCGCCGGTAACGTTGGTGAGGGGCATCGCGTCGGTCACCATCTCCATAATGGCATCGGCTCCACTGTCCAT
>JAGRBY010000948.1 GCA_020433835.1 Anaerolineae bacterium
TTTATTATGGTAAAAAGTAACAAACTAATGATTATAGTTTTGATGGCTTTATTGATGATGACTTTTTCTTCACAATCCATTTATGCAGCTTGGCCGCCCTTTAAGTTTCTATTAACTCCCGTTTACTCCAATGGAAAAATCACCTACGATATTGAATTTCGAAACAGGGTGGATTGGTTGATGACTGACGTGCAGATAAAAATACCGCTGCCGGAAGGTACCCGGTTTATCGAGGCAAATGTCTCCGACAACGTTGATACTGGTTTTGACGGCAGTGAAATTACCTTTTTGATTCCGGTCGCCGATCGTCAAATAAAAGACAACTCGGTCACGTTTACGGTAGAAGTCATCGATCCTACCCAAACGGTTTACTCAACATTTGCTTGGATTTCGTGGGAAGGCGACGAAGCAGGGGATTACCTGACAGACCAAGTCTACGTTGATATTACACACGATACACTGAATTGGACAGAGCCGGCTCTACCGCGATTGCAATTTGAAATAAAAGCGCAGGTTACAGAAGAAGATATCACGTACTTTGTTTACCCTCAAACAGCCAGTAATGTGCGGATGTGGGATGTCGAAATCAATTTCCCTATCCCAGATAACACTGAGCTTGTCTCAACCGAAGCGCCGCTTCCATTTGCCGTTGTTGTCGGTAACAATGAAGTATCCTTTAGAGCCATAGAGATACAACAAAAAGCAAATATTGAACCGTTGATCGTAAAGGTTGCCACCTCAAATGTGACAACGACACCCATAACAACCCAGGTATGGGCCACCTGGAAAAATTCTAGCCGAAAAGTCATACGTCAGATTGTTGCTAAAGAAGAAGTGTCGACAAATTCTTTTTCCGTTCAACCTAATATTCCCCAAGAGGTGTTTTTTGACACTGTCACTGACGATGTTCCGTTTTCCGAACTTGATTTACAGCGTATAAACTTAAAAGATGTTTTATTAGACGATGCTCCGACACTCGTTGTCAATTATTGGATGTCTGAAAAGGTAGAAATCGGTGGAGCTTCAGTGTCTTATAGATTGTATATAGATACCGACTGCAATAGTAAGACGGGTGGAAAATTTGGCTATGTGGGGGCCGAGTACTACGCTATCTTCGGGCAGAGTAGCGGCTATGCTCGATTAGAAAAATGGGATGCTTCTACACGAGCCTGGAGTCGTGTCTCGTCTCTAACGTCATACGTGCCGTTGGATAATAAAAGAGTTGTCCTGTGGATACCGTATGACCTGATTGATGACAACCGGCAGTTTTGTTGGCTGGCGATAACAAAAAAGCAATTCGATCAGCAGATAATCGATCAAATTCCAACCGGCATAAATAATCATATTGCGCAACATCAATACATTAATGCCAACTCAGAATTAGATGCGGAAGAGCTTCAAGTATTTTCTCAAGTTGCGTTACTAAGAGAAGCCAAGAGAACTTTTATTCCTTTTGACGACACCTGGCAATATAAACCTGGATGGTCTGAGCCTTCGGCGACGTGGGTTGATGCCGGTTTTGACGATAGCAGTTGGTTAGCTGGTCAATCAAGCTTTGGTTATGGGGTAAAGAAATTAGCTACAGATTTAAGACAGGTTATGTCTCCTATGGAAGCGGGTGAACAACCCAAGTTGGTTGAGCATGTCAACAAGCAGTCAGGCATGATATTGGCTGTTTTATCGACGGCCGGCGATGCTCCATCTCTCTTTTTACGACGTAAATTTGCTATAGACGAGCCGGATATTATCACTCAACTAACCTTGGATGTGAAATTTAGAGGTGGGTTTATCGTTTATTTAAACGGCGTTGAAGTGGCGCGGCGAAATCTAGATGATTCTGATCAACCCATAACATATGATATGTTGGCTTTTGATCAAGAAGAAAAAACGATTAAAACGTCTATTGATTTATCGGACTATATTCCCAATTTAGTCGAGGGTGAAAATATTTTGGCTATTCGGGTTCATCGAGCCGAGGGAAGCTCATCGTTATTGATGGAACCGAAATTGAGCTGGAGATTTGATCAAGTCTCTTTGCCTACTAATGAGGCGGAAGAATCGGTGACTGCAACTACAAAGGAATCGATTTTGACTTCTTCACTCCCTTCTGTGGATTCGATTACCGGCAAATTGGCCGTACCGATGATGAATATGTATGAGGCCAGGTACGATGTACATATCTATTCGCTGCCGGATGGGGAAGAAGTGGTAAGCATCCCCAATGCGCGCCAGCCGAACTTTCACCCTGATGGGCAGCGTCTCTTGCTTAACCGTGAAGGCGGCGGCGTAGAGAACGTATTTGAATACACTATCGCAACAGCCCTGGATAAACAGGTGAGCGATTCACCTACAGATTGGCACCCGTTTTATGATCCCTGGGGTAATCGGGTGGTTTACGGCAACGATCAGCTTGCTTTAAGCGGTATCCCTGTTCCTAAAGTAGAAAACGGTGTAGTTCAACGTCACAGCAAAACAGGAAAAGTGATCTACACCGGTACATATGCCCCTTTTCTTTTTCTACAATGTAGTCTTCAACCACCTCATCTCGAAGCGGATGCACAGTGTCGTGATGTATCGGTGTTTGGGATCTTAATTCCGGCAGGGCAAATGGGAGATTTACAAGGTGCCTATCCTGTCTGGACATCTAATGATATGATTGCCTATAAGGGCTGCAACACTTGGGCTGGGTCTGGA
>JAGRBY010000949.1:0-1283 GCA_020433835.1 Anaerolineae bacterium
TATGCAACACATACCATCGGCCTGCAAGGCGATCTGGTAAAGGGCTGGTCAGATATTCTTCAGCAAACGTTCTCTCATCGATGAAGGTTAAATCTTGTCGCTCTTGCTCAATATAAAATTTTAGATGTTGCCGGGGAAGGCCAATGACGATCACCGTTTCGCCTGTATCGGCACCCGCGATAATTACGTTGGTTGTCTCTTGCAACATCCCCAGCGGCCAACGCTGCTTGATTTGAACGTTTTGTTGAATTTGAAAAAAATTAACCAAGCTAAAAATAAGCGCCAGACATCCTCCCAAGGCCGTTAGGGCAGGTCTATTTTTTATGAAAACTGGCCGATTGGCGATCACGACTATGCCATAGGCGGCTAAAAGCAAATACGCCGGCAGCCCCCAAATTGTATATCGAGGATGGTAAAACTGCGAAATAAACCACAGCCCAATGGTTGAAATTATAATCGACAAGAAAAACCATATAGTGAGCAACCCCTCGGCGTTTCGATTTTTTAAACATAGTGAGACCATACCAATCAGCGCGGTCGATCCTAAAACGAATAAGACCAGCCTCGATTCGGCTGAAAATGCTTTGATAGCGTTGATGAACCCCCCCCAAATATCGAGCGAATATGAGGGGCGCCCAATATCGCAGCCAGCGCATTGACGCTGTGTAAAGTCCTCCAGCCAAGGTAATCGAAAGAGGGCTACTGCCAATACCGCCAAACAGAAATAACCCATATTGGTAAGGAACATGACGAGGCGAAAATTTTGGGAGCGTACAGCCATCGCTAAAAATAATAGTAGGAAAAGTCCTTGAACGGCAACAGCAAAAATCATCAAATGATTTGTAGAAACAGCAGCCCAAGTGGCCAGGGCATATAGTCCCCAATATTTTAGCTCTTTGACTGTAACCGCTTTGTATAAAAATAGAAAAGAAGCTGTGCTGAAAAAAATAAATTGACTATAGCTTCGGCCTTCTTGCGAGTAGAGGATGTGAAAACTGGACAGACAGAGTAGAAAGGCCGCGATCAAACCCGGCCAAATTCCGAGTAACTCTCGCCCCGTTCTATATATTAGGGCAACGCTTAAGATACCAAAAATCGCCGCTGGAAGTCGAACAAAAAAGTTAGCGCTACCTAGTAACAGCGACAATGAAAACGGAATATCTGACAACGTCGGATCAACACTTAAATAGTCGCCAAGGGTTTCGATGGGCTTTATAATTTGGTCGAAAATTGGACGCTGGGCTGCAATGGTATAAGAAACTTCGTCTAGCCAAAGGCCTGGC
>JAGRBY010000949.1:1292-2690 GCA_020433835.1 Anaerolineae bacterium
ATGGGCTTTATAATTTGGTCGAAAATTGGACGCTGGGCTGCAATGGTATAAGAAACTTCGTCTAGCCAAAGGCCTGGCGTGTCTAACCCGGAATAGCGTAGGTATGTTGCCAGCCCAAGAATGACCATCAGGATTGGATAGATTTGCCGAAACTGTGGCTGCCGCCTCGTTTTTGCGGTTCGGGGCAATGAACCGAGGTTATCTTGAGCGCTCATCTTTTAAGGACGCTATCGTTCCTTGAGTGGTCTGGACAAGGTTGGCCAGGGTAATCGCAAAGACCGCATTGGGCGTGCCGGCTGCGGCCCAAATGATCTCAAACCGGGCGAAATCTTCATCGATGTAAGTGGGCAGTTGGCGCGCATGCCCAAACGGCGGTACGCCGCCAATAGCGAAGCCGGTGGCTTCGCGAGTGATATCGGCATTACCCCGTTTAACTTTTTTACGGCCAACACTGCACAGCGCCGCCAACTTTTTTTCGTCCAGTTGGTTCGCCCCACTAACAAGGGCCATCACCGGCTGCTCATCGACCACAAACAGCAGCGACTTGACTATCTGCCCGACGCTACAGCCAATGGCGTCGGCCGCCTCTTGCGCCGTGCGGGTGCTGGCTTCAAACTCTTTGATCTCAATGGTTAATCCCAATTGTTGAGCGGCGTTAGCCACTTTTTGAGCGGTTGAATGCATAAACAATTGATAATTGATAATGGTAATGGGTAATTGGTGATATCCAATTACCCATTACGGTGATGTTATTTGAAGTCAACAGTTTAGAAACGTTGGCCGTTGAGTAGAGCGTACTCCATACTGTCAACAAGAGCTCGCCAACTGGCTTCGATGATGTTGGTGTGCGCGCCGACGGTGGTCCAACTGTGATGGGTACCGCCCTCGTAGAAGTCAATCATTACCCGGGTTTTAGCGGCGGTGCCGGAGTCGCTGTCCAAAATGCGAACTTTGTAGTCGCTGAGATGAACGTTGCCGAGCTGCGGAAAATCCTGATGCAGGGCTTTGCGCAAGGCTAAGTTCAAGGCGTTGACCGGCCCATTGCCTTCGCCCACCGTGTGACGAACTTCGTCGCCGACTTTGACTTTAACGGTCGCCTCGGTGAAAAGGCCGCGCCTCTGCCGATTTTCGGTGATAACCATAAAATCGACAACTTCAAAGGGGGGCTGGTAATCCTCTTTAGCCCGGCGCAGCATAATATCGATAGAAGCATCCGCGCCTTCAAAGGTGTAACCCTGATTTTCTAATTCTTTGATTTGATCGAGAACTTGCTTGGCTTCATCGCGGCCGGTATCGAGACCCAACTCTTGGGCCATGTAGAGAATGTTACCTCGCCCAGACAGTTCCGAAACCACCGCTCGTTGCTCATTGCCAACCAGAGTCGGGTCCATATGCTGG
>JAGRBY010000094.1 GCA_020433835.1 Anaerolineae bacterium
TTGGGGAAGTTATTAATTTTTCATTCCTTAATGGATTTTTCGGTGTTGATCCAATTAACCAATTTAGGGCCACGCAGTTTTCCCTTACATGGATTACAGGAGTTAGAGCCTGATTGGCAAGAAATGGTAGTAAATATTATCACTAAGCCACCAGTCAATCAGATATTGAAGGTATCAGTCTATACCCCCTCTTTAACTGAAAGTGTGCCTATTGCCTTGGTTGAAAAAATGCCAATACCCGTTGCCAATTGAAAGTTTTTGGATACATTAAACACCCTTCATTACATTGTGAGGGGTGTTTTTTCTGGAGCGATAACAATCTACAAAAGCCTGGTGCCTCGCATTTTAGCGGCGACCACACTAACTATGCTTACCAGATAGCTCAAAGTGCCAAATTCCACTCCAAAAATTCCGGCTGGCAGCCACAAACACTTGTTAGTTTGTCCTGTGTTTGGCAAGTCGACTTTCTCTTAAAAACTCTCTACCCCAATTTGACTAAACAAAGAGCCTCAAATATATTGACACTTCAACATAATTAGGCACGGTGCCGGAACTGTTGGCGTAACTAACTTCTTCTTACGCCCATTCTTCAAAGTCCCGGAAAAGGTTACATATATTTGATGATATCTACTTTAAATCAAGCGAATTATACCTCCCTTTTGTGAAGGCTATTTAGGGGAAAATGTATTATTAGCTGGTGATACCCCAAATTACTATCAATTTCTGAAACGAAAGGAACATGAAATGACAGCCCCAAGTATCTTATTGGTAGGAAACCATATAGCTTGGAATAAGTTACTGTGTTCTGGATCGAGTAATATAGCCAACCAGATTGTTCAAGATAGTGTTAGCTCAAAATCAGAAGCTATAATCGCCGTTGAAAAGTATCGCCCATCCTTGTTAGTTTTAGATGTAAAGTTAAAAGATAGCTGTGGTCTTGCTTTATGTCAGTATTACCAACAATTGAAAAAGCCTATTACTACTCTGATTCTTACTTCTTATGATGAAGATGCTTACATGACTAGAGCACTAATCAATGGAGCAATAGGGTATCTACTCAAAACTGAGGAAGTGGAAACCATCTGTGGTGCCATCCAACAGGCAATGAGAGGTAAAAAGTTGTGGACAGATTATCAACTGCTACGGATACGCTAATGGCAACATGTGGCAGGTAACAAATGGGCTTCTTTGACTGAACGAGAAAGAGATATTGTAAATACCTTGGCTAATTACATGACTGATATCGAGATTGCTAAAGCATTAGATATTAGTGTTAAAACAGTTAATAATCACCTCGGCCATATTCTGGAAAAATTAGAAATGATGAACCGGCGAGATGTAGCTCGTTGGGCAGTACGATACAAGTTAATAGAATTGGATGATCTAGTTAAAAAATAGGGAGGTTCTCCTCATGACAAGCCTATAAAAGGGTGATAGAGTAATTGCGGTTACCAATTGGGATTGTTTTTCAATAAAACTATTAAAGAAGGAGTCTATTATGGCTATACAAGGACATGTTACTTGGTATGACAAATGTATAGGGGGTGCTCATGATACTGGTACTGGGGGAGCCTGCGGTGGATGTAAGGACGGTAATAATGCAATGATGGCTTGGCCTAACTTAACCACCACAGGGTGTAATGATCACTGCGGTACTAATCCAGGAAAAGCATGCGAGGTATCACTATTTGTAAAAAGCAAATGTAATTCCAACAGTCGATATGTACGTATAAAAGATTGTTGCCCCTGCGCATCTCAAGGAGGGTGCAATGTTACACCAAAATGTAACGGTTCTCCATATACCAATTCAAGCTATAAAAGGCTGATTGCTGATCTTACGACAGCTACTTTCCTTGCTTTGGGTGGTAGCATGAGTGACGGACGATTTCCGGCTGAAATTACAGTCTAGTTCTCCTTAATTCTATAAATTCTCAATTAAATCCAGAAATTCAAAACTCAAAGTCTCAAAACAAATTTAGTTAAAAGGACTGACAATTATGGAAATGTTTTCTCGACGTTCTTTTATAAAGATGTTATCAGGTTTTGTTGCTTTTGTACCAGCAGCTAAAATACTTGCTGCGCCAGAACCCCAATCTACTGATGATTTAGAGTATAATTACGCAGGAGGTAGGGTTTTGAAGATAGACCCAGATAAAATTTTAATCGATATGTTTGAAAGAGGTGATGTTACGCTTTACATCTCTTCGCAAACCAATATTTGGAAAGGGGAGTGGAATGGAAAATTACCAATAGAAGTTGGTGATTATATCAATGCCTGGGGTACTCCCAGAGACAAACAATCTCTCGATGTTGAAAAAATGTGGGTTAATATTATCAATTTAAGAGGTAAAGCCTCCGATCTCAAGGAGGAAACAAGCGGTCTCCAATTACGTCTTTCTGATAGCGGCTTAGGTGAGTACTCAGTTGAGATCAACGGAAAGACAATAATCAGTCAGGAAGATCAAGAGAAACCCTTTGATAAGACTAGTGTTAGCCTAAAAGAAGGGCAGTGGATGCAAGTTATAGGCTTAGAATTAAAAGGTAATTCTGTATTAGCAACTCTTGTATTTTTGTGGTAGCCTTCCATGAGCTTATTGCTGTTATTCTTAAGTTTATATTTTGCTGCTATGTTAGGCGTATCCGGCTTAGCCAAAGCTGAACATCCGAAACAATTTGCTGTGACATTAAGACGCCATAACATTTTCCCCTATTGGAGTATTACAAGTATTAGCAGGATAGTTCCTTGGTTGGAGATTTTAGTAGCTATCTTACTCATCACAAATTTACTAACTATTCTAACTTCGGCTCTTGTTTTTCTGTTCTTTCTAAGCTTTCTTGTTATCGAAATCATTTTAGTTGTAGAAAAACGAGCAACAGAATGTGGTTGTTACGGAGTTGCTTATCCCCAAAAAGTTGATGGAGCAAGCATAGCGACATCTATAATACTTGTGTCTGCCGCTGCTTTACATTTTTGGCTTTCTACTTGGGTGGAGCCAATTGGTACATTTTGGCGGTTAATTACTGTTATTTTCGCAGGTGGGACTGGGTGTTGGCTTTCTTGGAAAATACTGATGAGGCATTATACCAGAATCAGAAGATTAGCTCCGGGAACTCTAAATCCAACTAAGATAAAAACCTGAGGTTATCTACAAACTTACTGGTATGAATTGGATGAAGAAAATACTAGCTATTTTCACTCCTATAGGAATAATTTTTATTATCTGTATAGGATGTGGTCAAAGTGAGGAAAGAGTAGAAACAGCCACAGTAACAACTATAGCGCATTCATCGCTCAAAGCCACCCCCCCTTCAACAGTTACCGCGATAATGACTCTTGGGTCAACTAACACTACTCAGTTTCTTTCTCCCTCTACTCCAGTCTCTAATAAACAGAAGGGTTACTTGAGACCGTGTATACTTGTCAAAGATGGATACATCAGTGGAACCGTTACCCATGCCGGATCCCTAGTTCCCGACGGGACCTTTGTCAGCTTAGTCTTTGAAGGAGGCCCCCTCCAAAAAGCACAAACCAAAAATGGATATTACTCTCTCCCTTTACTTGCCCTAAAATGTGGCGATGGTACTCGTTGGATACCGTTCGTCATTTATGCAGGTTTTAAAGGCCAAGCTATGCATCCCAACCGCTCGGACGTTAGCTTAAATCTTGAAGCAAAGGAAGTACCAACCTCAGTACCTCCTGATACTCCCATCTGCAAGCTCGTTTTAGGCAAAGTAAAAGGGGAGGTAACGATTGGAGAAGCACTTGTCCCTAATGGAACCGTCGTATCAGCTAAAGTTGGCCCAGGTTTAGAGACATTAACTCAAATAGTATTTACTACAAATGGACAATATGAACTTGCTTCTATTGGATCTGATTGTGAAGGTATCCAGCA
Source organism: Anaerolineae bacterium (assembly GCA_020433835.1). The sequence goes on from JAGRBY010000094.1 coordinate 3,894, forward strand.
GTTTTTGACCATAACTTTGTCAGTGCTTAAAACAAACGTGACTATCACTCCAACACAAGATATTACTCATCACAATATTGCGATTCCTTAAACGGTTTCTTGTAACGATTTTTTATCTCATATTGTCCTGAGCACCCTCTTTTTTGAGGTGCCAGTATGAGCTGGTTTATCTTCTTTGGCAAGCTAACCTAAATCTTTACAACAACAGCCAAGCCTGGTGATAAATGGAAGTAGAAAGCATCAAAGCGAGGTCGAAAGCGAAGATACTTCAAGTATACCATATCCGTCTCTGCTGCAAAAGGTCTGTTAGGAAAATTTACGTGGGGCGTGGAACGTGGTACGTAAGGTTGCGTGAACCACAGCCTACAGCCATCCCCTCAATTTAACCCTAAAGACCAACAGTATCATTATAGTAACATCAAGAATCTCTCAGTAAGGATATTTCATTTTCCTTACCGAGAAATTTCATTATCTTTACCGAGAAACTGAATTATCTAGTACTAGACTCTGACAACCTCTAGCACTAGTCATGGATCGAATCTACTACTAGACTCTGACAATATCTAGCACGAGACTCTGACAACTTCTCGTACGAGACTCTGAAATACCCAGTACTAGATTCGATCCGTCTTCACCTAAAGAAACAGCCGATTTCTTTATAAGAAACCATAAACTCCCTCAGTTAGGCCCCCACCAAATCATCAGCGCTTTTCCCTTAATCCCTACTCCCTACCCCCCTAATCCCTACTACCTACCCCCTACCCCCCGCTACCGAACAATCACCGGCAAAAACACAAAATGATCGGTCGGCGTAACCGTCACCGTGTTCGAGGTCAAGACCGGGGTGGTATCGACAATGGCCCGGACGGTGAACTGGTAATCCTGGTAATTGGTCAGGCCGGTTACGGTGGTACTTTGGGGGCTGTAGGGCAGGCTGCTGATGGGCGAAGGCTGATCGCCGGAGGGGCCGCCGCTGTAGGTGATGCGCCAGGTGGTGGTGGAGGGCAAAGTGGTGTTTACCTGCCAATCGAGCTGGGCGGTGGTGTCGCCGGGGTGGCTGGTGAGGAGGAGGGCGGGAACCAACTCCACAGCGCCGATGTCCGGCGTTCCGTCGCTGCGGGTGTGGCCTAGAATATCGTCGGTGGGTGACTGACCGGCGTTGGCGGCGTCGAAAGCGGGACTGCCGGTGGAGGGGGTGCCGTAGAGGGCGACTAGCTGCTCAAAAGCAGCGCGGATGGTGGTCGCTCCACCGCCGAACTGGCCTGTGCCGGAGTTCCAGCGGGGCAGTACCACGCTCGCCTGGCTGCCCAACAGCGGATTGGCGATGGTGCGGCTGCTGTCGTCGGTGAAGTTGACCAGCTCGCTGCCGCTTGAGGGGATGGCGCTGCCGCCGTTCCAGTAGAGGTTGTTGTCCAGGGTGAACGAACTGGTTTCGCCCAGCGGCGTATCGGAGAAGTCGTTGGCGCTGCCGCTGTTATCCGCGCCCATGGTGCCGGTTGGGTCGGCCCAGATGTTGTTGTAGAAGCGAATGTTCAGGTTGGGCTGGTTAGCGCCTTCGGTATTGAGGCGCATGGCATAGGCCAGCGAGGGCAGGTCGCCCACTACCGTATTATGCCGAAAGGTTACATCCCGGCTGCCCTTAACCCCAAAAGCCGAGCGCATCACGTTGTTGCTGTTGCCGAGCATCAGGTTGTTCTCAACCAGCACATCGCGGGCTTCGTAAAAGGTCTGGCCGTCCTCGCCGATAAGCACAAAGTTCGAACCGGTCGAGCCTTGCCAGTTGAGGAAGACGTTGCGCCGCACGGTAATATCCTCCGCGCCCAGGTAGCTATCGTCACCGGCGTTGCTGTCTTTAATGACGATGAAGCTGCCGGTGTCGTTGCTGTTGGTGCGACCGCTGCCTTCAAAATCGTTGAAGAAGATGTTGTCCTGCACCGTCACATCGCTGACGCTGTTGATGTCCATATGCTCGTCGTGGCCGGTTTGGTTGTAAAAGATGTTGCCCTCAACCGTAATCTGGGTGGCTCCGTTGTTGACCTTGAGCAGATCGTTGTTGTAGCTATCGTGGATGACGTTGTTGCGCAAAGTGATGCGACTGGTAGCATCGGCTCCACCGGCCGGGCCAATCAGGTCTTGAATTTGGATGACCAATGCTCCGGCCCCGGCCCCGCTGTGGGCGATGTCGAAGCCTTCCAGGGTGATGCCCTTGCCGCGATAGACAATGACCACCGTCTCGGTGTTGCGCAGTTTGGCCTGATACGGCGTCTCCGATTGAATGGTAATGCCTTGGGTGAAGGCTTCATCCAGCCGCACCTTACCATTATAGGTGCCTGCTTTTACCAGAATGGTGCTGTTGTCCGGCACCTGCTGGATGGCATGGCTAATGGTGGCCCACGGCTTACCGGCCGATCCGTTGCCGGTGCTGTCGCTGCCGGTGGTCGCTACGTAGAACGGCCCGGCTGCTGAAACGGGTTCAAGCGTGAAATTCAAGGCGAATAATAAGGAAGTAAGGATGAGTAATACAGGGAAGATAGGATACGAACGCATAGGTCTGACTCCTCTCAGGGGTAGGAAAATGAGTAAAGTCCGGAGCATCAAAGCAAACTTTGATCGGGGTTGACAAAGCAAGCTTTGTCGCTCCTGTGAGTCAGTGTAAACGAGGATTGCTTGGTTGTCGAGGTGACGAAATGGCTATTGCAAAACCCATCTAAACAAAAGAGGTGGGCCATTTGGCGGATAAAAGACTGGACATGTGACTAGTGCTATGCCAACAATCATTTGATAGAATACACATTATCTGATGCCATTGCCACTTTCTTCAGTTTCTCTCCACGTAAGCAATTGATCACCATTCACTCCACATTATAAATCTTCAGAATAGCCTGGGTAAAAACAGATCGTATTTCTGTATAGATTTTTATATCCTATATTTGCTGGAAGCATTACCATTCTCAAAGAGGAGAGCATTATGAAAAAGTTTTTGTTGGTGTGTTTGGCCTTAGTTTCTTCGGCGGTGTTTGCCGCTCTAACCTTGGCCCAGGGAGGGATGATTGTTAACCGGCTGCAGGTCGAGGAATTTGCCGCGCTGCCTGAGGGAGTTGGGTTTCCGGAGGGAATTACCGCTAACCCAGAGACTGGTCAAATCTATGTAAGCACGTTTAATTTTGAGGGGAATAATCAGTTGCTCCGTTACAGTCAAGATGGAACCCTCGAAGCGCAAAAAGTGCTCACCGGTCCTTTAATCGGGCTTGCCTTTCAACCGGGTGAAACGGAAGGCGAAGCCGGACAAATTTACGTGGCCAACTTTGGCCTTGCTAAAATACAACGCATCGCTGCCGACTTCACCGATGACACGCCGGATGAAGCGGTTGAGGATGTAGCCGCCCTGCCCAGCATTGGGCCGCCCGCGGCCCGGTCGGTGGGCAATCCGGACGGTAGCACCGATATTATTACCTTTACTACCCAGCTCACCACTACGGTCGCAGCACCCAATGCCCTCGCATTCAACAGCGAAGGCGACCTGTTTGTCTCGGATTCCTTCCAAGGGGCTGTCTTTCGGATAAACGAGGCCGCCAGTTGTGATATACCGTGTGAAGTGGAGACAGTGTCCCAAGACCCCCTGCTGTCCACAGCCGGGTTCCCTCCCTTTGGGGCTAATGGGTTGGCTTTCTCCGACGACGGTTCCCAACTGTTTGTCGCCAATACCGGTGATGATCGTATTTTGCAGATGGATATCGTCACCGATGTGGTCACGGTGACCGTATTCGCCGAAAGCATTAACGGCGCAGACGGAATTGCGTTTGACGACCAAGGGAGACTTTGGGTCGCGGCCAATCAAGGCGACGAATTGGTGGCGATTGATAACGCCGGGCGAGTGGTAGCAAAATATGGCGACTTCTTTGGTATTAACGGAGACGGTTCTCCTCAGGGCCTGCTGTTCCCGGCTAGTCTGGTTGTCTTAGACAACCAGATCTTTGTTGCAAACCTAGCCTTGCCTCTCACGGCTCAGGCCGGTGATGAACCGGAAGAGGATGTGAGCCGTTATACAATCTCGGTGGTTGACATCTCCGGTAGCTAATCTAATAGTAGGAGTAGGGAGTAAAACGAATTGCTCCCCTACTCCTTACTTCCTGGCTAAACCGTCAGCCGAGCCAACGCCTCAACAGTCTGATCAGCCAGAACATCATTCTTGGCTTCGCGAAAACCGGCCTCGGCTTGCTTGAAGTAAGATGCGGCGGCATCGACATCGCCCTTGGCAGCGGCCAGTTCACCTAAAGCCTGGGCGGAAATAGCAACCCACGTATGGCTACCGTAGCGGGTAGTGGCTTCATTCAGGCGGCGGCAGAAGGCTTCGGCCCCTTCACTATCGCCCTGGGCGATGCGCACGCTCACGGCTGCGGGCAGCAGCAGAGCCTCGCAGAGGGCGCAGTTGCCGTGGCTTTCGGTTAAAGCCAGTCCCAGAGCCAGAGCATCGTCGGCGGCCTCTAGATCACCGGCAATTAAACGGTTGCGGGTGATGGCAGCTTGAAGTCGACCCTGAATATGGGCGCGTAGTTTGGCATGCTTGGCGGCAACGACACCCCGATCCAATGTCTCCAGCCCCTCGTCCAGTTGACCCCGGGCGGTTTGCAGTGTTCCTAAGCGCTGGCAGGAAAGGGCCTCGCCATCGGCTGCCCCAATTTGGCTAAAAAGGGCAATCGATTCGTTCAAAGCCGCTTCGGCCTGATCCCACTGGCCCACCTGATACTCAAGCGCACCGGCAAAGCTCTGGCATAGCGCAATAGCGCGGGGAGCGCCCATGCGCCGGGCCTGATCGAGAGTGGTTGTGACCACATCCTTAAACTCATCATACTCCTTGTCACCGTACAGGTGATATTCCCACAGTCACAAATGGGCGTCGAAGGCTTCGGTCACATCTAAATTAGGGCCAACCAACGTCGAGCGCTGCTGCTCAAAGGTCAATCCCTGTTGCCATTCGCCTAAAGAGTGGCAGGCCAGGGCCAGCATCTCGTAAGCCTGGGCGCGAGTCTTGACATCGTCTAACTGTTCAGCCACCTGTAAGCTGCGCTGGGCCATATCAAAGGCGGCCTGATGCTCATCTTTATGCCAGTGCCACAGCGACACATCATAGAGCAGGTTGGCGTAATCGCGTGAGGCCGGAATGGTATCGACCACAATCTCCATCGCCTCCTGTAGGTGCTGTTCAACCTCACTAAGCCGACCGGCAGCCATAAATGTTCGAGCCAGCGAGCGCTGCAAGCGTATTCGGTCAACCGACTTTAGCTGCCACGTGGTGGTTGAGGGCAGGGCCAGCGCCTGCTCGTAATGGGCTACGGCCTGGGTTGTATCGGCCAAGACCTTGCCCAGGTTACCGGCTTTTTCTAAGATCGGCCAAAGCCGGGCCGGATCGTTCACGCCCAGTTCGGCCATTAAGTTTAAGGCCCGCTCCAGATAGGTATGCCCAATTTCCAGCGCAAACAGCTCGATGGCTTTATCAGCCGCCTGAAGGAAATACGGCAGCGCCTTTTCACGCCGATCGCTGAGATCATAATGAAAGGCCAGGGCTTCAACGTGGAGGGTAATGCCGCCGGGTCGATGGGCATAGGTTGTTTCAATGGCTTCGGCGGTGCGGGTATGCAGCCAGGCTCTTCGTCGCCGGCTAAGCGTATCGTACAGCGACCGGCGAATAAGGGAGTGTTGGAAGCGATAGCCGGTTTCGGTCTCTTCCAGCAGGTGGGCCGCCAGGGCCGTATCGAGCGCATCAAACAGATCACCATCCGGCAAGTCGGTGATGATACGCAGAACATTGAAGCGAAACTCGCGGCCAACGACCGCGGCCGACGTTAAAGCGGTTTCGACGGTTGCACCTAGACGCTGTACGCGCTCCCGCAGCAGATCACGCAGTTCGGAGGGAACCTGCAAAGTGCTGCCCGGCGGTAAGCGCCAGCGCTCTTGGTGGTACAGTAAACGGCCTTCCCGCTGCATCGCCTGGGTAATCTGCTGCACGTAGAAGGGGTTGCCTTCGGCAATTTCGCAAATAGCCTGAACCAGCGCCGGAGCGGCTTCTCCGGCTAACGTATGCTCGATGATTTTAGCAGCGGCTTCGGCTGATAGTGACTGTAACTGGACTACCTGGCTTAACTGCTCGCGGTAGAGCGCGTTGAGCAAGCTACCAAAGGGCGAGACGCCGTTAGTTGAAATATCGGTGCGATAGGTAGCCAGCAGCACAATCGGTGCCGAGCGGGTCTGGCGAGCCAGGTAATGAAACATGCTTAAACTGGCTTCATCGGCAGCATGGAGATCATCAACCAACAAGACCACCGGCTGGTTGTCGGCCAGGCGGGTTAAAAAGAGGTTTGTGGCTTTGAATAAGGCCGAGTTCTCTTGCTGCGGATCGGTCAAACCCATCGGCTTATAATGGGTGATAGGGTTCTGATCAAGCGGACGCTGCTGCTCGCTCAAGTAGCGGTCGATGGCCTCGATAAAGGGGTGGTAGGCCAGGTGCCCCTCCTGCTCGTAGGCCGCGCCAACCATGGTAATTCCTCCGGCTTCAGCCACAGCCCGTAAGGCTTCATAAGCCAGCCGGGTTTTGCCCACACCGGATACCCCGGCCAGGAGTAAGGTACAACCTTGTTCCGTCCAACTGCCCATTATTGCCTTGCGAATTTGATCCAGTTCAGCCTGGCGACCCACCAGCGGCGCACTGCGCTCGACCTCAATTGATATGGGGGCCGGGGGTGTGCCGGTCGCTTTCGGGGCTATGGTTACCGGGGGGGCAATTTCGTCGTTAAGAATTTGCTGATATAGCTGCTGCGTCTCAGGCCCCGGCATGGTTTTCAATTCCAATGCCAACGCGGCCACACAATCTTGGTATTGGCGTAGAGCTTCGTGCCGCTGACCGGCCAGGGCATAAAGACGCATCATTTCGCGCTGAAGCGACTCATCCGTGGGGGCATTCATAAGAATGGGAGCCAGCATTTCAATGGCGGTCTGATACTGTCCCGCCTGGCGCTGTTGGGTGGCCAGGGCTACGATGGAACTGTCGCTGAGCGATGGAGAAGGCGTTTGTTTAGCCTCGACTAAATCGGCCAACGCTGTCAGCAATTCAGCCGCCGAACCATAACGCCGGTGGGGGTCTTTGGCCAGAGCTACATTGAGCACATCGGCCAGATCGGCGGGTGTGTCTTTGGGCCAACGCGACGGCAGACGCAGCGGCTCGAAGTGCGCCCGCATAACGGATGGCGGGGTATCGCCGAAAAACAGCTTTTGGCCGGTGATGATTTCAAAGAGGATACAGCCCAGTGCATAGATATCGGTTTGAGGTGTTGCCGGTTGGCCGTCCCAAATTTCGGGCGCAATGTAGAAGGGCGTGCCGACAACTTCGTTAGTGCGGCTCATACTGTTTGACCCGGCCAGTTTTGCCAGGCCAAAGTCGCTCAACAGCGGGCCGCGTTCCGGATCGAGCAAGATATTGGCCGGTTTGAGATCGCGATGGAGGATGGCGCGGCGATGGGCGTAATCTAACCCTTTAGCCACGGCCGTCATCAGCGTTAACGCCTCCGACCAGGTGAAAGGGCCTTGCTCAGTCAATCGACCGGCTAAACTTGGCCCATTTACTAACCGCATCACAATGTAATGCCGGCCTTCGGCTTGACCCACGTCATAGATAGGCACCACGTGGGGGTGGTCGAGATGGGCGATCAGTTGGGCTTCGCGCCGAAACCGTTTAATCCACTCGGTATCGACCAGCAGATGGGTGCTCAACGCTTTCAAGGCCACCAGCCGATCAAGCTCGCGGTCACGGGCCTGATAGACCGTAGCAAAGCCACCCTGGCCGATCTTATTCAGCAGTTCGTAGCGCCCTAATAGAGAAGGCAAGGGTATGGCTCCAAAAAAGGGCGCTTGTTCCAGGTTAACGGCGGGTTGGGCCGGTTCATCAACCGGCTTCTGGTTTTTAGGTGGCTCGATCTTCTGTTTAAGGAAGGCCCCAACCAGGCGTTTGGCCTTAATGGCTTCGTAAAGGGTGGCGGTTTCTTCTTCCGGTGGAATGCCCAGTTCTTCTTCAAGCAGTTTAGAAAACTCCTCGTATTGGCGCAGTGCCGCGGCCTGCTGGCCCGACTGGGCATAGGCTCGCATTAATTGTTGTTGCGCCGGTTCATGGAGGGGGTCTAGCGCGACCCATTGGCGGGCATGCGGAATGGCAGCTTCAACGTCTCCGGCAGCCGTTAGCCCTTTGACCAACCGTTCTAAGACCAAGGCGTATTCTTGACGCAGGCTTTCGCCTTGAAAAAATTGCCAATCATCATATTCGGGGCTGTCGTTGAGGGTAAATCCGGCCAGGAAGTGGTCGGTGTAGAGCGTAGCGGCTTTGGTGAGTAAAGCGAGGCAGTCGGGGCAGGGTTCTCCGGGGGGATGGTCGTGGGCTTGGCAAACCGCCAAAAAGCGACGAAACTGCTCGACATCGACCCAAATGCCATCGCCGGTCTCTAACGTTACCGTATCCCGATCGGCTACAAACCAATCGCCGGGCAAGCTGGTGTTTAAGGCCGCCAGGTCTCGACGCAAGTAAGCACGCGCCCGTCGCTGGTCGGCATCGGGAAAGAGAAGCGTTGCCAGGCTGTCGCGGCTGTGTGTTTGTGTGTTTACAGCCAGGTAAGCCAGCAAAGCCAGCGCCCGGCGACGTTGAATGTCAACCGGTACCGCATCTATTTCAACCCGAGGTGGGCCAAGGAGGTAAAGCTTCAACATTGGAACACCCTCTTATGTGTATGCCACGGTGAGTATGTGATTATAGCTGCAACGAAAGATTTATCAAAAAACTTCTGTGGGGCCAGCAATTCTAAATTTAAACTTTGGACGCGACTAAAGTCACCCCTAGGAGGCTTTCAGCCCGTTGTCCACCTGCGTGGACAGGTTGCCTTCCATCCGCCTCCGCGGACGACCGGCGTTAGCCTACCAGGTGCGATTTCAATCGCGGCAAATTTGGAATTGCTGCTGTGGTGCGCTATCTGGTGCGCTTTGCGCAACCGGGCTGGTGCGCTAAATCTATATAATGAGGTCATAAGCTATTCGAAAGCAAGTGCAGCAACACAACAACGACAAAGAGCTGACAGGTTTTTCAGGGTTCAATTATCTCAACGATAATTTTCCATTCGGAAGTCATCCTATCACAAAATTTAGTTAAAAACCTGTCAGCTCTGACTATCTCAATAAGGAGATTAACAATGGCTACCATCAATATCACGTTTGAAAAGATTTGGGAAACCGATACCTGGTACGATGCCGGTGATAAAGGCTGTGCAGAAGGCCCCATTCAGGAAATTGCGGCAATTATGCGCGGGCTAGAGCCGGGGCAAACTCTGGAAATACGGGCCACCGACCCAACCGTACGTATCGATTTACCCGCCTGGGCCCGTTTAACCGGCCACGAAGTTATCGAAGAACGCGAGCATCGCTACTTGTTACGGCGCGGCGACTTTTAATAACTTGGTTTTCAACGACCCATTCAGGGATCGTCTTTCACATAAACCGCTATTAAATCATGTAATGAATAAGGAGATACAAAATGGCACACATATTAATTCACAACACCCACGGTAAAGATGACGTCGAGCACGCTTCACTGGCTTTTGTTGTAGCCAATGTGGCCCGCAGTTCAAACCAGCAAACAACGGTTTTGCTCACTATCGACGGCGTCTGGACGGTCACAAAAGGCTATACCGACGGTTTACAGGCCAAAGGTTTCGCGCCCTTGGGCGAGTTAATTGAGCAGTTTATTGCTGCTGGTGGTAGTGTATGGGCCTGTGGCGCTTGCACCAAACCCCGTGACATCACCCCCGAGGATCTGATTGAAGGTGTCGAGATTGTCGGCGCAGCCACAGCGGTTGAGGCTCTGGTTAACGGCGCAAAGACGCTGGATTTCTAAGGCTGGATTAAAGAGATAAAACTATTTTACCCTCACCCCCAACCCCTCTCCCTCAGGGAGAGGGGAGTCGCGTTAGCGACGGGGTGAGGGCCATTATCACAGGAGAAGGCTATGATTACTGAACAAACTGAATTCGCACCTGTCTGTGAACGCCCCGCATTAAACTGGAAACTATGGATCTACACCAACTACGACTGTAACTTACGATGCTCATATTGTGTGGCTAAATCCAGCCCCAACGCACCACGCCGGGCTATCGGTTTGGCCAACGTCAAGCGTTTGGTCGATGAGGCCGTTGAGCTTGGCTTCAGTGAAGTCTTCTTTACCGGGGGCGAGCCTTTTATCCTGAAAGATATTTACGAAATGCTGGAATACGCCTCGGCCCGAGTTAAAACGACGGTTCTGACCAACGCGATGATCTTACGACGAGCTCGCCTCGATAAACTGGTCGCCATAAAAAATGATAATTTGCATATCCAAGTTAGTCTCGATGGTGGTCAGCCGGAGCATCACGATGCTTACCGGGGCAAAGGCTCCTGGGACAAGACGGTTGAAGGAATCACGTTGTTGCAAGAACGCGGCTTTCGAGTTAAACTCAGCACCACCGAAACACCAGCCAACTCCGCCCACCTGCACGAAGTCTGCGAGTTCCACAAAAGCATCGGTATTCCTGAAGAAGACCATTTTATTCGTCCTCTGGCCAAACGCGGTTTTTCTAATGAAGGTTTGGAATTGTCGATGGGCAATCTCCAACCTGAAGTTACGGTCAATCTCGACGGCGTGTTCTGGCATCCCTTATCCACTGATGCGGATATGATGGTTAACAAAAACATCTTCCCCTTGTCGAAATCGGTTGATAAAATCCAAACGCAGCTCGATGTTATTGCTAAGGGCGGCGTGCCGTTGATGACCTTCACCTGAGGCTGATCGACCGGCTTCCGGGTGAAGCCCAAATGATGTTATTAAAATGTAATATTCAACAGGTACTATTCGAAAGGAGAAATTATGGTTCAGGCATTTGTCTTTATAGAAGCGGAACCGGGCCGCATACAGGAAATGGTTCCGGAGTTGGCCGGATTGAGGCTAGCCAGTTCGGTCATAAAAGAAGTGCATGCCGTCACCGGACGGTACGATTTAGTAGCACTGATTGAAAGCCCCGACATTCCTTCCTTAGGTGACTGAGTTACTAACGGCATCGGGAACGTCGTTGGCGTTCGACATACGGAAACGAATGTGATAGTCTGGTCCCAATCCATGTCCGAGGCAGACGAGTAGGATGGTTGAATCGCTGATCACCGGGACGCAGACATAGCGTTTTTAAGCAAAGGGCAGACTGAGGTTTGCCCTTTTTACTATCTGCAACGAGGATCAACGATGAAACAACTACATTCACTTAAAGCCATTTCAATTCAATCGGAAAATGCGGCCGATACCTGCCGCCAAATTATTACGTACGTTGGGGAGCAGTTGGGTCTGCCGATAGAGTTTATTAACGATATTCCCTGGCAAGAGCGGGAGTATTTGTTGGATACCCAACAGGTTCACTTGGGTTGGATTTGTGGCTTACCTTACGTTTGGAAAGCAGACCGGGAACCGTCGGCTATTGAGCTGGTAGCGGCCCCGGTAATGCAGCATCCCCGCTACCAACAGCGACCGATCTATTATTCGGATGTCATTGTCAACCGGGAGAGCGATTATTATAGTTTTGCTGACTTACGGGGTGCTTCCTGGGCTTACAACGAGCCTCACTCCCAATCAGGATACAACATAACCCGCTACCATCTGGCCCAGAAGGGCGAGCACCGAGGCTATTTTGGACATGTAGTTGAAGCAGGATCGCATCTGCAATCTCTGGAAATGGTGTTAGAGCAGCGCATTGCCGCAACCGCCATCGATAGTACCGTTTTTGAAATGGAATTGGAGGTTCGGCCCGAAATCATGACGAAGGTGCGGGTTATCGAAACCTTCCGGCCCAGCCCGATGCCGCCGTGGGTCATCACCAAAAACGTGCCGTCCGCGCTGCGAGAAGCCATTCGCCAAATATTTTGCCATATGCATCGGAGCGTTGAGGGGCGACAGATTCTGGCCCAAGGACAGATCCAAAAGATGGCCCGGGTTGAGGATAAAGATTATGATCCTATTCGTGAAATGGCCCAGTTGGCGCAGCAGGTGGTCTGGTAACGGGGCTACTAAAGAAAATATTCTCTGCCGCCGATAATAGACATACGGAGGTAAGTTATGAGCATATCAAGTGTGTCCTCAGTCGGCTACGGTGGGGGACAAATGGCAAACAGCATCGCAACATCGGCCAGCCAGGTCAAGCAACTGCAAGTGCAAGACGAGATTGCAGCCTCGGTCATCCGTCAGGTTCAGGATCAGCAAAAGCAGATGGCTGAAAGTCTCGTCCAAATGATGAAACAAGGTACCGTTGATGTGTATGCCTAACCATCCCTAATATCCATTTTCTCTATTTCGGCAAAAAGCCCGTGGTTTGCGCAAACCACGGGCTTTTTGCTTGGTGGCCAAATCTGTAAAACATAGTGTGGATCGCTCCATGGTACGTTTTTGGAATGCCCCGCTGTTAAAATAGGAACTATCCAAAATAAACGCTCCTTTAAACGTTTTTCCAAACGAATGCGATACGGTAGCCTGATATACTGGGCCTAAATCAATCAGTTAAACGTTTTTTGAAAGAGCCGGACGGTAGAAGGTCTCACTATAATGCGTACTAAGAAACTGTCCACAATTAACTTTTCGGTTTGGGAGATTAGAGATTGGAGATTATTCAATCTCTAATTACCAGTCTCTAATCTCCTCATACAACAAAGTTA
>JAGRBY010000950.1 GCA_020433835.1 Anaerolineae bacterium
AATGCCTGGAAGCAATGGCAAAAGCCCATAAAGAGCTTCAAGACAAACAGCAACAAATGAGTATTCCAGAGCTTGCAATGCATGTTCGCTTTTATGCAGACCTACTCTATGACCAGCTAAACACCTTCAAAATATAACGCGCTGGTTTGGGTATTTTCTGAAATGCCAAAGCGAAAGAATCAAGATGCCGGACTATTAGGCGTGGCGCGGAGGTTTTTTCAAGTGAAGGCGTGTTGAAACACGTCAAATGAGGAAAAACAAGCACGCGCTTAATAGTTCGGTATATCGAGGCTTGCAGCCGGTAGGCTCAGGAAATAACCAAACCAAGCAAGCCAGGGGCACCGGCCCCTTTTCAATGTTTTGAAGTAAAAATTTTTCGCGGTCACCGACCTCTTTTAGAGATCGGTGACCGCAAAGCAAGGCCACAAAGAATGTGGCCCTACTAAAAACGATATAAACTGTTTATATCGTTTATACTGTTTATATAGTTTTGTGTTTTCACTAATCTAATCAAGTAGTTTTATGACCTGATTAGCGATTTCCTTGCTTTTTGCAAAATTGTGAATGTCTCGTTCTTCGGCGCTAAGAAGCTGCTGCACAGCAAACTTGTAAAAGCTGGCCCGCACCGTTGGTCTTTCAAGGCCAGACTCGCGAAAGCCCTTGGCAAAGAGCGGATTTTGTATTGTGTAACTATCGTTTAATTCCTCCAACTTCCCCTGCTCCATTTGTGCAAGCTTATTATCAACCAGCTCGATCTGGTAGCTCCAGAACTCATCCTTGACATTCTTTGCTTGCAATTCAAAATCTTCCTTTACCTTTGCTTGACTGCGTTTTTTATCAGCCTCAGCTTTAACACGCGCTTGCTGGTTGCGCTCTTCTTGTGTTTTTTTACCAAAGCCTTCTTTCAAGCAACGGGCCATATAAGCGCCTATATCGCGCACCGGATCTTTTGACTGACTTCTACGCTCTACTTCTAAAAGCACGTAATCGCGAATTTCAATAGCGCCCGTTAAGCCATGAGTGTCTATGGCACGCCGCACATCCTGTTCGGTGATATGCAATTGTGAAACACTATCAAAAAATGCCTTTTCTTCGGCAGAATTCAAGCCTCCCCATTGGCTGACAATCTTTAGAGTTCGACTATTTTCATAGTACACTTGAAGCTCATTAAAATGATTCATCAAAAGCGGTGGTTGCCAGTTTTGTTTTTCTATTTCAAAGATAAGCCCTGCTACCTTCCTATTTTCACGATAGGTTGAATAAGTAACCTTGCAATCAGTGTTATTGTTAATGGCATCAATGTTTGGTTTGAGAACACGCCTCTTAAATGGAATAAAACTCTCATAGGCATCACTTGCAATGCCAAGAGAGCTACGTAGTAGCTCAATCGGCATCTTCACCGATTTTTCCCCTCTGGAGTAAAAATCAGAAAGAATCTCATAAAGCGGAAATGCGTATTTTGGCTTAGCCAAAATTGACATCATAATGAGTTTAATCTTGGCAAATACTTTAGGATCTTTAATAACCGGCTCTAAATCGGGATGGAGCTTATAGCCAATATATTCACCAGTAGCGGTTGGTTTCAAAAGGCTGACCACGAGCTTGCACATCAAGCTTTGAAAGGTCCTATCTGTTCCAAGGAAATTCCAGGTAACCGAATTATCGAAAATACTCTTAAAAGCCTGGTAAATGCGAGGGTAATTATTGCTTTCTTCCCAGCCTAAAAACTCTCTGATAAAGCTTTTTTTTATGTAGTAGAACCCTTTGTCATCGCTATCCATCACCTGAGAATGGAAGATGATCAGAGTCATAATCTTCTGTTCAACGGGCGACATTTCCCGTTCAAAGTGAACCAGAGCACTGGGTTTTCTGATGTCATCACCGAGAAGCTTAAGAACCAAATTCATCGGAAGAGACGCCTTTATACATGTTTGTTACAGGCATACTATCGATCAAAAGTGGTAACAGCGCAAGGTGTCTTGTACCCACTTTTAAGTGCCCTACTCCCCGCGTTGTACCCACTTTCGCCAGAATCCGGCCTCATCAACTCTGGTTCTATGCAGCCACAGCTACCTTAAGCACCTCCTTAAACATGAAAATGCCGCACTTCATGAACAAACTGGTTATTGATTCAATAAGTTACAAATTTAGTTACTAAATCAAGCTATTGGCATCGCTCATCCCAGACACATTCCTCATGTGGCGCGTGGGGGAATTGCTGGGTTTCCGCATATAAGCAAAGTGGATACAGAACTCCCCGCGCTGTACCCACTCACTCCCCGCGTTGTACCCACTTTACTCCCCGCGTTGTACCCACTTTCGCGACTTATCCACTCCCCGCGTTGTACCCACTTTCGCCCTTTTACTCCCCGCGTTGTACCCACTTTCGGGCGTTTTACTCCCCGCGTTGTACCCACTTTCATTTTTCAAGATATTGAAATTATTACGTTTTTCGCGCCCCCTTTAAACAAATTGTTTGTTTTAAAAGATCTTTAAAACTTTAAAAAACAACAACAACACTTGTGGTGACCTGAAGGCACCGCGAGGAAAAACAAAAAAAGAAAATTGTTGTTGTTTTTTTAGTATTTTCAAAAACATAATTCGCATAAACATCGTGACGATTTAGCAATTCCGTGCTAAGCTATTGATGAATCACTAAAAGACTCTAAAAACTAACCTTTTCAAACCCA
>JAGRBY010000951.1 GCA_020433835.1 Anaerolineae bacterium
TTGGTGTGCGACGGCGCACTCTCTACGTAAATATTTTCGGGCATCGTAATCGGCTTGCTTTTTCGCCCGAAAACGACCGGCACACCCAGCGCCAGAGCCGTTGTCAACGCCGGTGCAATGCCGGAGATTTCCGCGGTCAACACTTTGGTGACGCCCATCGCGCCAAAATGGGCGGCCAATGCGCCACCCGCAGCCAACATAAGAGCGGGATCGACCTGGTGGTTGATAAAACTATCGACCTTGAGGATACCGTTCCCTAAGTACTTACCTTCTTTACGAATTCTTTCTTTGAGTGCTTTCATAGTGTGGTTATATTATGACAAGTTTATTGTATCACAGAGTTTATGTTAAATCAAATAGGTGGGCAAGCTCAACAATATGAGCAGATATAGTATTACTTTCTTCATTATACCACAATATGTAGTATGCGCAGGTTTTGGGTTGTGATTTTTAAGGTGGGGAATAAAGTGTGGTTTTTGGTTGGCATAGTTGGTTTATTCGGGAATGGAATTTTCGAAAACGGGAGTAAGCGGTTAGGATAGAGGCTTGAATAAAGAACTGGCTAACGGATATATTGCGAATTTGAGAGCTTAACCAGCGCTCATCATCCGTTGCCCGTTTTTTTGAAACACTGATGCACTGAATTTTTATGAATACACTGAAAAACAGGATCGCCTGAAATTGGATTTCGAAAAAAAGAGTCCCAAAATCCAAAAAAATAATCACAATGTTCACAATTTCTAAAATTTGGTTTTTTCTCATTTTGTCGATGGCTTTAGCCGCGTGCGGTGCCCAAAATTGTCCACCCCAATGTGCCGGAGTCGATCTGCGCGATCATTCCGGCCCGGATGCGGCATGGGTTGGCGTTGACTTAAGCGGAGCAAATTTAGAGGGCATCGATTGGGGTCGAACGCTGCCGCCGGGGATCGACCTACGTGATGCCCAGCTATCAAACGCTAATTTAAAGGAAGCGAACCTCCATAACGCTGACTTAAGCGGAGCCGATTTACGGGGGGCTAATCTGATCGGAGCCGATCTGCGTGGGGTGTGGCTGCGCGATACGATAATCGATGACACAACCCAGATCGATGAAAAGTGGCGGTTGGTGTGGAAATTGGTTAATGAAGGGGGAGCCGATCAAGATTTGCGCGGCGCTGATCTGCGCGGCGCGAATTTGTGGGGGGTCGATCTGCGCAATGCGGATTTACGCGAAGCCAGACTCGATTGGGCCAATTTGCAGCAGGCTGATTTGGCCGGAGCCAATTTACAAAAGGCTCAGGTCAACTGGGCGGATGTGCGCCAGGCCAATTTGGCCCATGCTAACTTAGCGGAAGCCGGTCTCAAGTGGGCCGATTTTCGATGGGCGACATTGACGAATGTTAATTTGACGCGCGCCGACGCTCGCGGCGCCTGGTTTACCCAGGCTGCGATTGAGGGTATCAACTTAGAGCAGTCATGGCTTAACGGGGCCATTATGCCCGATGGAACACGATTTCAGTGAAAGTACGAGAGCCAGGAGCGTATTTTACGCGGCTTGTTGTAAATCTTGGTCGGAATAGTGCTGGGCAACGGTCGCTCTTGTCTTTTCGTAACGCTTCAAAAGCTGCGCGTCGCTTCCTTTAAAGCTGGCAATAGTATTTTGCGCACAGGCTGCACAGCCACGCTGGGCCCGATAGCTGTCCATCTCGCAAGTGAGACAGCCGCTTAGCTTGATCATCATCATCGAAAAGGCTATCGTGTCCGGGTGCGTTTCAGGTAGCGAGTCGAGACGATCAACAAGTTCGGTCCATTCCGGATTGCGCAGACCGCGCAACTTTGATATTAACCGTGGTGTAAACAGCAGGTCATACTTTCGGTAAACCTGAGGAATATAGCTCATAATTTGTCCTAACTATTAAATTGTTTAATAGAACAGATTACAAAGATTATAAGTTGGTCATTTAAATTATAACGAGCCGATAGGGACATGTCAATAGCAGAATTGTGGCGAACTTTAGTAACTAAACGGTTTTTTTACTTTTTTTACTTTTAAAGTGTTGACAAAATTCTGGCTCGCAAGTAAAATATCCGTGAGAAATCTATCGCAAACGCGTGAATATTTTACTGTTAACCCAATTAGGAGGCGTTTTACATGATTACATTGACTGCATCAGCCGAAGATATGCTGTCAAAAGTTATGACGGAAAAAGGGCTTGATGGTTACGCCCTGCGTGTGTTTGTTTCAGGTGGTGGCTGCTCAGGCCTGTCCTACGGGATGACCTTTGCCGAAGGTCCGGAAATTGGTGACCAAATTTTTGAAGCCAGCGGTGTTAAAGTTGTTGTTGATCCCGGCAGCATTTCCTACCTTGACGGAGCTGAAATCGATTACATCGACAGCCTGATGGGTGGCGGTTTTCGTATCGAAAACCCCAACGCCGTTCGCTCCTGCGCCTGCGGCAGCTCGTTCCAAACCTCAGCCGGAGAAGAAGGCACTCCCTGCTCCCACTAGTTTTAGTGTAACACAATGAATCGCTCCCGCATCAGCGTCTGCGGGGGCGATTTTTATGTTTCAGGCCGGTCATCGTTAGAATTTGACCAATATTGAAATAGAGTCTATCGTAAAGCGCTTAATAAATGAGAATTAAATAGTTTCCACATTTGCGCAAAGGTAATTGGTAAATGGTTATTGGTTATTTAAGCCATAATT
>JAGRBY010000952.1 GCA_020433835.1 Anaerolineae bacterium
TGGTCTTGAGCGGGACGTTATAGGTCTCAGAAACCGCGTTGCTCAGCATCTTGTAGCTTGCCTGGAGGCCTGTCCAGACGTCTTCAAGGCTGTAGGTCCAGACGCCATTTTCGTACTGGTTTTCCCAATCGTAGCTGCCGGATGCGACGGTCTTGTGATCCTCGCCAATTAACACAGCTTTGATGCGCGTTGAGCCGAATTCGATGCCGAGAACGGTCTGACCGCTCTCAATTGCGTTTTGGGTAGCATGTTGGTTCATGGTCTATCTCCCACCTTCGGGATTTTGCAAGTCGCTTACGGGGTGTGTATAGGTGTTATTCATCATTGAATCCTCCTCGGAATGGTGCGCCCAAGATGATGGCGCAGTGTTAAAGGTATTGTAACAATATTAGGACTCGTCCATAAATAACGTTACGGTATTAGGAGATTGGAGACTGGTAATTAGAGACTAACAATCTCCAATCTCTAGTCTCTAATCTCCCAAACCGAAAAGTTAATCGTGGACAGTTTCTTAGTATAGGACGTGGATTATACCACATTTTGCGTCCTAGACTACGCGCTGTCACGAATAATAAGCTGTGGTTGAATCACGATTGACGCAGCCGATGAGACCCAGTCGGCGTCATCGGCTTTGATCAGGCGATCCAATTCGGCCAGGGCGCGACAGCCTAAACTGGTTAGGTTTTGCTGCACGGTGGTCAGGGAGGGGTAGATGTAAGCCGCCTCCGGAACATCATCAAAGCCGATGACGGCAATATCATCCGGCACTTTCAGACCGAACTCTCGCGTTGTTTTCAATGCGCCGATAGCCATACTATCGTTGCCGATAAAGACAGCGTCGATGTCGTGCTTTCTTTGCAAAAGTTCGCGCATACAGCGCTCGCCCTCGGCAGCAGACCAATCATCCCCTTGTAAAACAAGATTTTCATCGACGGTTAAACCGTTTGCGTGCAGCGTATCATACCAACCTCGCGCACGCTCTCGAGCTTCCCACCAATCGCTTGGCCCCTTAAGCAACCCCAAATGGCGGCGTCCCTTATCGATAAGATGTTGCGCTGCCATTTGGCCGCCCGTGTAGTTGTCGATAGCAACCGTGGTTAGATTCGGTCGATTTGCCATCGAGAGAAAAACAAAAGGAATGTCATGTTCCGGCAAAACCGTTTCGATCCAATCGTGGTTGTTGCCAATCTCAGGCACCGCCCAAATGATACCATCAACGTGATATTCGATTAATTCGCCAATGATGCTAGTGGGGTCGTCGATTTCCGGCTCGGTCGACATATTCGGCAGAACGGAGTAGCCTTCTTTATTGGCCTCGCGCACAATGCCGGCTAACGTATACGAGGGACCAAAGAGACCAAGGCCATAGCCCACGACCCCAACCGTATGGCTGCGACCACGCAATAGGCTTCGCGCCAACCGGCTGGGATGGTAGCCGCGACGGTCGATAATCTCTTGAATTTTGTCTCGGGTTTCGGGGGCAACATTGGTATGACCGTTGACCACCCGTGAAACAGTTTGGGCCGAAACGCCGGCCTCTTTGGCAATTTCTACAATGGTTACTCTTCTCTGGCTCATCGGTAGTTTTCCATCCTATCCTATCAAACCACTGCTTTATAGAATTTTAGTAAAAACGCCGATTTCACCAGCCTGTTAACCCTATCATATGATAGTAGAGATCGTTCCAGCGTAATTCCTTTTTGAAGTCAAAAAGGGTGGTGTCTTCATCAATTAAAATAAACTCGATTTTGGCCATTTCTGAAAAGTCTTGCAGGTGCTCTACCGTCAGCGATTGGCTAAAGCCGGTATGGTGCGCTCCACCGGCCAAAATCCAGGCAGCGGCGGCGATTTTAAGATCGGGTTCCGGTATCCAGAGTGCGCGGGCCACGGGGAGTCGCGGTAAGGGAGCATCGGGCGCTACGGTCTCAACCGTGTTGACCAGCAAGCGGAAGCGGTCGCCCAAATCGATGAGCGAGGCGTTGAGACTGGGGCCAGCCGGCGCATCGAAGACAAGACGTACCGGATCGGCTTTGCCGCCGATACCGAGCGGATGAATCTGCATCGACGGCTTACCGTTGGCAATCGAGGGACAGATTTCGAGCATGTGCGAGCCTAACACTTTCATCCCGTTCGGGTCGAAGTGGTAGGTGTAATCTTCCATAAAGGAGGTGCCGCCATCGAGACCTTTGTCCATCACCTTCATCGCTCGCAGCAGGGCCGAGGTTTTCCAGTCACCTTCGGCTCCAAATCCGTAGCCGTCAGCCATCAGGCGCTGGACCGCCAGCCCAGGGAGCTGTTTCAGGCCGTGCAGGTTCTCAAAGGTAGTGGTGAAGCCTTTGAAACCGCCATCGGTCAGGAAAGAGCGCAAACCAATCTCGATAGCGGCCGCATCGCGGAGCGAACTGTACATCGCACCATCGGACGACAGCTCTTCGGCGATAACGTAGGTGTCATTGTATTCGGTAATCAGATCGTTAATCTGCTCATCAGTAGCGGCGTTGACGTGTTCGACCAAATCACCGACGCCGTAACCGTTGACGGCAAAACCAAACGCAATTTCGGCCGAGACTTTGTTACCTTCGGTCACGGCCACTTCCCGCATGTTATCGCCGAAGCGTGCAAACTTGGCACCATGCAGGTCGTGCCAGCCACAGGCGGCTCTGGCCCAAACGTCGATCCGTT
>JAGRBY010000953.1 GCA_020433835.1 Anaerolineae bacterium
CAGATGTTTCTTATGCTAACGCCAGTGCCGACGTGGACACAAGTTCCAGCGTGAATGCCAATGATATCATTGGCGCTATCGGGGCATTAGGCTATACGGCACAGGAACGGCGTTCACCAAAGGCCTGCTGTGCATCTGAAACGGTAGCCACTCAGGAAAGCGATAAATCGCTGCATGTGGCGATTATTGGCAGTGGTTCCGGGGCATTTGCGTGTGCAATCAAAGCGGCTGAAGGCGGAGCGCGTGTCACCATCATTGAAGGTGCGGACGTTATAGGCGGTTGCTGTGTCAATGTGGGATGTGTCCCTTCCAAGATTTTGATTCGGGCAGCACAATTGGCCGAACAACAGCGCAATAATCCATTTAAAGGTCTTGTAAATCACGCGCCACAATTAAGCCGTGCATTACTGACACAACAACAAACCGCACGCGTTGAAGAACTGCGAGCAGCTAAATATCAGAATATTCTCGACTCAAACCCGGCATTGCGTCTTGTAAAAGGTCAGGCTCGATTTAAAAATACCAGCACCTTGATTGTGAGCAAGCCCGATGGTGATGAGCAAGAAATTATAGCCGACCGCATTCTTATCGCAACCGGTTCAACTCCAACGATCCCACTCATTGATGGCCTGGCCAACACTCCTTATTGGACATCCACGGAAGCTTTGTTTGCTGAGGAAACACCAGAACACTTGATTGTTATCGGTTCCTCAGTAGTGGCACTGGAAATCGCACAAGCCTATCGCCGCCTAGGTGCCCAAGTTACAGTATTGGCGCGACATACTTTGTTATATGCTGAAGACCCACTCTTAGGTGAAAAGCTCACTACATCCTTTGAAAAAGAAGCTATTCGTGTACTCAACCATACCCAGGCGAGCAGTGTCGCCTATGATGGAAAACACTTTACCTTAGAAACAAATGCAGGATCACTCCAGAGTGATCGCCTACTGATCAGTACCGGTCGTCATGCTAATACAAGCCAACTCAATCTGGAAGCTGTCGGTGTTAAAACCGAACGCAATGGTGCCATTACAGTTAGCGACCGTATGGAAACTACTGTGTCGAACATCTATGCGGCGGGTGATTGCAGTAACATGCCGCAATTGGTTTATGTGGCGGCTGCGGCAGGTAGTCGAGCGGGTGTAAATATGACCGGTGGTGACGCCAAGCTCAATCTCTCCACTATGCCTACCGTGATCTTTACCGATCCTCAAGTCGCTACGGTTGGATTAACAGAAGAACAAGCTAAGGCACAAGGTATCAATACCGATAGCCGTGTTTTGGATATGGAAAATGTGCCCAGAGCGCTGGCCAATTTCGGAACCGATGGCTTTATCAAACTTGTGGCTGAGACGAACACAGGTAGGATCATAGGCGCGCAGATTTTGGCTCATGAAGGTGGTGAAATCATTCAAAGCGCGACATTGGCAATTCGTAATCGCATGACCGTGACGGATCTGGCAGATCAACTATTCCCTTATCTAACCATGGTGGAAGGCTTAAAACTCTGCGCACAAACCTTTAACAAGGATGTCAAAGAGCTGTCTTGTTGTGCCGGGTAAAGCAGCTTGATTGTAGTGTGCTACAGGCTACCGATTGGCTATGGGTTATTGCAAACAAAAATTTAAATTACCACGATTGCTAAGCCATGCTTGGGGGATTATAATATCACTCTAATCAATTGAAAAATAGTGATATTTATATGGCGCGCAATAAAGTACAATTTCAAAAAGGTATGAGTCTTACTGAATTTTTGCAACATTACGGGACAGAAGATCAGTGTTTTGACGCATTATATAAGTGGCGTTGGCCAAATGGGTTTCAGTGTCCAAGCTGTGGACATGATAAAGGCTGTCAGTTAACCAATCGCAAGTTGCAGCAATGCAATCGTTGTCACCACCAAACATCAATAACAGCCGGTACGATACTGGAATCGACCAAGCTGCCATTAACCACCTGGTTTCTTGCGATATATTTGATCAGTCAGAGCAAGAAGAGTGTTTCTGCCATGCAATTACATCGTCAGCTGGGTATCTCCTACAATTCAGCGTGGGGGTTGAAACACAAATTGATGCAAGTGATGATGGCGCGTGATCAGAAATATAAATTATCCGGGCTGATTGAGATAGACGATGCATACCTGGGAGGTGAGCGCACAGGCTGCAAACCGGGTCGTGGAGCCGCTAATAAATTCCCATTTATTGCTGCAGTGGAGAAGAATGAAGAAGGTCATCCACTGCGGATAAAGCTTTCATCCGTCAAGGGATTCCGTAAAAAGGAGATCATTGCCTGGAGCAAGTACCACTTAACTGCTGGAAGCACTGTGGTATCTGATGGTTTATTGTGCTTCAAAGCATTTGCTGATGAAGGGCATCAACATGACCGTGTCATTTGTGGTGGAGGACGTGCATCGGTTGAAGAGCCTAAGTTTTTCTGGGTAAATACCATACTTGGAAACTTGAAAAGTACATTCCGGGGTATCTATCATGCTGTTCGATCAAAGTATATGCAACGTTATCTGGCAGAGTTTCAATATCGCTTCAATCGGCGATTTGATTTACGCAGTTTGATTCCGAGACTTGCATATGTTGCATTAAGAACGCCACCCATGCCGGAAAGACTTCTTAAGATTGGCTTAGCTTGAGTGGTAATTAGGAAAATTTATGCGCGGCTGACC
>JAGRBY010000954.1 GCA_020433835.1 Anaerolineae bacterium
CGCAGTTCCATCACTGGCTACAACAGCTAATAAAAGAGAGCGAGGATAAGGTAGATGACCAACTATAACAAAAGACTTGATGAGATATTCGCACCACTTATAGACAGCCCATCTCTAACGCTAACGACTGCTTACTGGGACGAAGCCAAGCAAGCCCTCACCTCACTCATAAAAGAACTGGTGGCGGAAGCGAAGCCAAATAAAAAGCCTCAATTTTTCTGTCAAGGTTGCGATAAAAGTGAAGAACGTGGGTATAACGAGGCCATCAAAGAGTTCGAGCAGAACCTATTAAAAGCATTGGAGGATAAGTAAGATGTCGAAAAACTATGATGTGCCCGAATTATTCTGTGCGGCACTAGAGTACCTAGACCACGCAATCGGAATAAGTTATTGGAACCAGCATCAAGAGGAGTTTGAAAGTCCTATAGGTAATACTGGTGCTAGCTATGACGGAGGTACTTTTAAGCTACGGGCGTTTGACTGGAGCGAACCAGATGAATATGAGCCAAACTTTGAGTGGCGAGATGTTAAGGTATGGTGGTACAAATATCTAGGTCGTGGCACATACGCAAACAAGGAACTTACACCAGAGATTGTAAACGAAATGCTGAATGACTGCTTGAATAATATAAGTAAGGAGTCTAAGGATGAATTGGAGGAAGAATGAAAAGTATAAAGTGTTTACTAGGATTTCATCTGTGGTCACTATACAGAGGCTACAAAGGTGAACCTCACCAATCAGCATATTGTGAGAGGTGCGGGATTAAATATAAAGAATTAATAAGAAAGAGAGGATGACATCATCGCAGGGAATAAAGCAGGCGGGGTCAAGGCCGCGAAAACTAACAAAGAAAGACAAGGTGAAGACTTTTATATTCGCATCGGAGCTATTGGAGGCTCAAAAAAAGTGCCAAAAGGTTTTGCAATGAATAAAGAACTAGCCTCACGAGTGGGTGCTATTGGTGGAGCGAAATCAAAAAGGACAACTCCAGAAAAAGTAAATATAGGTGGGTACAATGCGAGCTACGAAGATCTATGAGAATATTAAACATTTGTTCTGGGCAGCAGTCTGGGGGTTTGTAATATACGTTAGTTGGTCGATAATGTTCGGACATTCAAAAGCAATAGCTGATTTAATAGTGAGGTAGACATGGATCAAGAAGTCAGACGAGACATAGAAAAACTGAAAGCACTACACAAAAAGACCAAAGACGAAAAGACACGAGAAGCAATAAACAAACTGATATACGCAATTATTGTTATATCGCACCGATCAGAACCGATAGAAATATAAAAAAGTACTTGCATTTTGTTTATGCTTATGCTAGTATGGAAGTGTCATTAAACGAAAGGAACGACATGACAAAACAAACTAAAACAACTAAAGAGGTTAAGACTCCTAAAAAGTCTAAGAACATAAAGCAGGGTATAATGGGTATCATGCAACTCATCGTAGTTGCAAGTATCGCCTACAGCTCAGCAGTAATAGTAATAGGTACAGATGGCTATGTGGCAAAAGCACTCATCGTACCGCAAGCACTATGGGCAGCATGTACATTAATCAGACATTTTACTAAATAAATAGGAGACAGCTGGACTGGAGAATTACCAACCCTTGCGAAGTCCACCATTATGCGTAACTTAATTAAAATCTTTGGTGTAGTAATCCTAATCGGATTTATCTACATCGGAGTGAGTAATATAAGAATGAGCAATAATAAACTGAAGTTCAAAGAGATAGAACTAAAGAGTCAAGAAGTAAAGCTAAAACAGCTTGACGAACGCTATCAGGAAGTCTTAGACAAAAAAGCCAATACTGAAGCCGAGAAGCAAGAGCAACTTAAAAAGATAGAAGAGCTAGAAAAGGAAAAGCGCCAACTACAGGAGGATTTATCGGCTAAACTAGATAAACAGCAAGCTGAGAAAGAAAGGCTTGCCAGAGCGGCTAAAAAAGCCTCAGGGGCGCAAACAGTAAGCGCACTAGCCAGCGGTTGCGAAGCATTACGCTCGCAAATGCTAGGGCTAGGCGTTGGCGCCCACGAAATAGATAGCGCTATCAAGCTTGCAATGAGGGAGAGCTCATGCAACCATAACGCTGTAAATAAATCCAGCAATGCCTGCGGAGCATATCAATCACTGCCTTGTGGAAAGTGGGGGGCACCTGGCACAACCGAGTACTTGCAAGGCGCTATAAACTATGCGAGGAGTAGATACGGCGATTACAATAAAGCGCTAGCACACTCTTACGCCAACAACTGGTACTAGAACAAATTAAACGAAAGGAACGAAAATGTTAATACACGACATAACACCGGCAGTAGATCAACTAGATAGAACGATAGCAAAAGCCCACTACCAATTAATCGGATACAAAGACTGGCGGAGCAAGCATATCGAAATACAAGAACCACTGGTAGTAAACAAACGATCAGGCTGTTATTTTATAGGCTTCAAACTAAATCATACCAACAGCTGTACCTGCGATGAAGACTATGACAGATTAAAAGATATGGAGCTATCATGATAGACGAGATGTATAACGACATGCTAGATTTCTTTAACTATATTGACCCATATAATGTTATGAGCTATAACTGGAAATGGCACAGGTGGTTAAAGAAATAATTTCCCAACAAATGTGAGGTTTGTTAGGAAGGTGTTGAAAGAGGGTTA
>JAGRBY010000955.1 GCA_020433835.1 Anaerolineae bacterium
GAGGTCCACTATATGTTTTTTGATCATAATCGTCCAACATACTCTCACTCCGTATTTTTATCAAGTTACGGTACTAGTTTCAACGAGTCAACTATCCTAAAGTCGAAATGAATTTGAAGATTATCTCGCCCTTGCGTTGCGGCAATTCTTTCAGCTGTTTCTAGAATGCTTTGGAAGATAAATATAAATGGGCGAGCAACCCCAAAAAGTTCTACAAGAAATTCGGTGGCATTCACGTTATTATTTTCTAACGAGTCCATCAAGGATTGATTTGTATCGAAACTAAATCGTGACTTCAAATCGAGTTCTAATTCCAGGTCGTAGTACGATATGTCCACACCACCACGTTTGCACAGTTCTGCCCAAACCTGCGATCCGGTCTCCAGAGTCATTTTTTCTATCCTCATCCACCAATAATATAGAAAACCTTCAAGCCAACTTACAGCAAGTTTATCAGACTAGAGATAAAGAGACGTGAGCCATATTGGCGCAAAAAATTGCGACTATGCTTTCCATTGTTCAGTGCAATTCTTAGCTTTCTAATGTGTGACTGCTAAACGACGCGCATTTCGCAGCCGAGCTGCAAACACAGCAGCGAAAGCACTGCCGTTCCATTCGCATGTTCTCCGATGAAGCGAGAAATGATAGAGTGGATGATCCGCTACACCGTTCATCTGGGCGCGAAGTTAGCCGGATGAACACTTATGAGCTTAATTGCTTCTGGTTGGGCGACACTAAAACAGTTGGGTAGCAATAAGACTATTGAAGAACAATTCTGAGTTCATTAGTGCTAGTCGTGTGCGGACTCCCGCTTGAAATCCGATAGTAAAGTAAGAAATATCCATTTGCCTTTCTCGATAGATGTCCCCGGAATTTGGTCCACTCCAAAGGGTGACCAAAGGTACATCTATCATGTTCTGTCCCCTTGAACTCCAGTACTGCTGGAAGCGGTAAATCCCCTGCTTGCTGAATTCTTGATCTCGATGCCTGCCATCCTGGGCCATCCGTAATGAATTCTGGTGCGCTCTGAAGATCCACTCCATTCCAAAATATCTCAACCCGTATATCAATGTCCCTGGCCGGAATGCTTTTTTCTACCACGTTCTGCAAGGACAGGCCAAACAAAAAATAGTAGTCTTGAACCACGCCGTCGCGTTGAGGTTGGGTGAAGGTGATCTTGTCTTGGTATGCACCACTCTCTAAGAATAACTTGAGAGTTAATTGGGGGAACTGTGTTACATAATCTGGACCGGTCGAGCCGTTTGCAGGATTGCTCATGGCAGCGTGTTCACCTGTTATTTTTCCTCTTTGGGTCGGGGTTATAGGGGAAGCTTGTGAAGATGATGCTTTTGATAAAAAGTCTTTCAAGCTATAACCGGTGATATTCGCTATTCCGGCAAGAAGAGCAACCGCAATTAGGGTTGCCCCTGCCATCCATTTAGCATAGGATTTCCAGGGTGCTGGTAGTTGAGCAACTAGCCAATAGTCAACAATGGTTGCCCAGATAACATAAAGGGCAATAAGGATAATAACTATTGCTCCCCCAATGATTATCTTTTTGCCAAGTCTCATCAATTATATCCCCAAAGCGTAGGGTGCTCCCGTAGCTATTCTGTCCATTTTACCATGCTTTCTATTCGTGTTTAATGAGGTGGATGTTCGGGTTAGGGGGTTGGGGGAAGCGGGTATAAAACATAAAAACCGAATTTTGCTACTTCAAATTGTCTTAAGATTTTAGAATATAGGCAAAATGAGCCGCCCAACAGTACGGCGGATAAGCGACGAGCATTTGCGGACGGATTGCAAGCACGGCAGCGAAAGCGAGTCGTTTCATTCGCTTGTTCTCCGGTGAAGCAAGCGCAGCGAATGCCGCCGGGAATAAGTGAATGCCGGACCACAGCGGAGGACCCGCCACACAATTGTATTGAACTAAGCCTGGACGCAGCCGTTGGTCGGTTTGAAAAGGAGTTTGGAGAGAGGAAATGAAGTAATCCGGTCAAAAGTGGTAGTTGTATTGTACCCGAAATTCACTCTAAATGACAAGGAACTGAGGTCAATTTAAGAGAGTGTTGCCTCCCTAAATTGGCCTCAGTCCAACGTGTTGGTCAATGAGGACGAGACCACCGATTAACCAAAGCCTAAAAAAACCAACCCCTTACCTCTCCGGCAATCCGGCCCGCGAGGCCGGCGCAGCGACGTTTGGCGAAGCCACTGCTCCGGCCCCTGCTGTCGAAATCACCGGCGTACTCAGGTTGTTGCTTTCGTTGCCTTCTTTGACATTGCCGTAACTTGTATTGTGATTAACCGAATCGACGAAGACGTAGACCATCGCGCCGGCCGGGAGGCTGGCGCTGCTGTCGGGCGGGCCAAAGTAGTAGGCGTCGCCCACGGTTAGGGTCAGGCTTTCACCCGGCGCTAGGGGTTTGGTCACGCCCCACACGGCTCCGGCCGGGGCGATGGTGGGCCACGGCTGGTTTAGGGTGGGTTCTTGGCTGGGGTTAAAGTAGGCATCCACCCAGAAACTGTCGGTTACCGTTTCGTCGCCGGCGTTGCGAAGGGTGACGGTCACCTGGCCGGCCGTGGCTGTCACGCTGTCCACCACCAGATCAGGGCCAGGGGCGCTCCTTCGCAAGATTAACGGCAAGAAGATATCGCCTT
>JAGRBY010000956.1 GCA_020433835.1 Anaerolineae bacterium
GGCCGCGGCCGGATCATCGGCTTTTTTGATTTCGTTGCGATACACAATCGGTACCGCACCGGCAGCGCCCATAACCGCGATTTCGCCGGTGGGCCAGGAGACAACCCGGTCGGCACCTAAATCTTTACCGCACATCGCAATATAAGCACCACCATAGGCTTTGCGCAAAATAACGGTGATTAGCGGTACAGTTGAGGATGAGTAGGCAAACAATACCTTAGCACCGTGGCGAATAATACCGCTGTGCTCTTGCTGAACACCCGGCATATAGCCCGGCACATCGACAAGAGTAATGAGGGGAATATTATACGTATTACAGAAGCGAACAAAGCCGGCGATTTTATCGGAAGCGTTAACATCCAGCACCCCGGCCATAAAGTTGGGCTGATTGGCGACAATACCGACAGAGTGACCATTGAGTCGCGCAAAACCAATCACCACGTTAGAGGCGTAAAGCTCCTGTACTTCCAAGAATTCGCCGTCATCAAAGATCAGTTTAATAACATCTTTGACATCATAAGGTGTCTTGGGATCATCGGGGATGACCGAGTTAAGTGCGGGAACCTGAGAAATATCCAGTTCGCCGGTGCCATAATCGGGCGGATCTTCCAAGTTGTTGGCCGGCAGGTAACTGAGCAGTTGTTTACAAATTTGTAAAGCGTGCTCATCATTTTCGGCTAAGAAATGAACATTACCGCTCTTGGACATCTGGGCTACGGCCCCACCCAGATCTTCGCCGGAGATTTGCTCACCGGTCACCTGACGAATGACTTGCGGGCCGGTGATAAATAGTTCGGCACCCTTCACCATAATGATGAAATCCATGAGCGCCGGTGAGTAAGCCGCACCCCCGGCACACGGGCCGGCAATAACCGCAATCTGGGGAATAACCCCGGAACCGAGCACGTTTCGATAGAAAATGCGGGCGTAACCGCTTAGCGCCCCCACACTTTCCTGAATCCGCGCACCACCACTGTCGTTGATGATGACCACCGGTGAGCCGGTTTTTAGGGCCATATCTTGAATTTGGCAGATTTTATCGGCGTGCATTTCACCGACCGTACCGCCGGAAACGGTAAAGTCTTGCGAGGCCACACAAACCTGGCGACCTTGCACAGTGCCGATACCGGTAACCACCCCTTCGGCCGGCATTGTTTTCTTGTCCATGCCGAAATGGGTAGCACGGTGCCGAGTCCAAAGGTGCATCTCTTGGAACGTGTCAGGATCGGTTAAAGCCGCAATACGCTCTCGGGCTGTTAATCGCCCTTTTTCGTGCTGCTTTTTCATCCGGTCCTCGCCGCCACCTTTGTGGAGAGCGGCTTTTTTGTCACGCAAATCCTTTATTTTGTCTAACGTAGTTGACATAGATCCTCCCCTTCTTTAGTTTATGATATACAGATTGAAAATGGTTTCGAGTTTAAGAATTCACGTTATGTCGTTGCTCACTGTAACGCTTGCAAACAGAATGATAGGCTGTCTCGCAAATTCTTTTTCAGCTTCGACTCATCGCCGGCCTGTAAACTCGTTGGGTTTAGCTCCAGAGAAACTAACCCTTGAAACACATGCTGTTTTAACCGCTTTAGTAAATCGGTTAAGGGTAGAAAACCCTGATTGGGCAGTTGGTGTTCCTTGCCGTTGAAGTTTGATAGGTGAACGTGTGCTACACGCGCTTCAACTTTTTCGTAAAACGCCAACAAATCCGTCCGGCGCGTCCCAACATGGGTCGTATCTAAGGTAAGATACGGAAACCGGTTCAACATATCCGGGCTAGGATAGTGATGCGGCTCTAATTGAAACGGACCGAACCAGCGACACGGCATATTTTCAACCGCTATCTTTACCGCTGTTTTCGACTGAAACTCGGCCAGATCGTTTTGTAGCCAATGCCCCAGCTTGCCCGGCCTTACCACCGGCAGCGGCAGCGATATTTTGCGGCTGCTGTCCGGTAACGTTACCAAACCTTGTATTCTCAGCCAGCGACCCGGCGGGTGAACAATAACCGTTCGCGCCCCCAGCCTCTCGGCCAACTGCACGCTGGCTTTGATACTGGCGATGGGATCGCTGGGCCAATCGGATAAAAAAGATTTATTAAAAGGACTGTGGACGGCCAAAATCGGCAGGTTATAGCGGCGCATGCACCGCTGCAAATGGTCGGGCGTATAGGTTTCACGCCGCCAATCGACCATCAACTCTACCCCATCGAATCCGGTTTCTTGTGCCAGGTACATCACCGTATCAACATCAAAGTTAAAGAGCGAGCCTGTCGATAGAATAACCGGAATCGTCATCGAAACAGAAAATACCAGAGGGCGGCAATGACTGATGTTAACGCGCAGCCCACTACAAAAAACTGTAAACCGCATGCAATCGGCGCATAACGCATTTCAAATTGTCGTTCGTCAACGCCTAGCACGTTACTCGCCGGCCTCCTTAATCTTTAGGTGACAGTCACTATTTAAGCCGTAAAAAGTGACTGTCACCTAGTTTAACGTTACTCGCCGGCCTCCGGATCCGTTTTTAGCTTTTCCTTCCAAAAGTCCATTTGCTGGCACTTGCACGGTTTGGCACTGTCGATCTTGCCCGGTCGATAGCTGTGAGGACAACTTTGCGCCATTCCTCCCTGAAATGCGGGAGCGGAATGGTGCACATGCCA
>JAGRBY010000957.1 GCA_020433835.1 Anaerolineae bacterium
ATTCGAGGGTAATCCCCTGCTCGAAGATATTCTTAAAGATAGCTTGCCCGCGCTCCAAGGAAATCCGGTGATGATAAACGTTTTGCCAGAGAGTTGAGGTCACTTCAAAAGCAAACAAGGGCGGCGCAATGAAGGCGCTCCCCTGCTCTACCCACTGCGACCACAATTCCCGTACGGCGGATCGATAAGGTCCGCCTAACGCCATCCGTAAAACTAAACTGGCGTCAACGCAGATGACCGAGGAGTTGTTGGGTCCGTTCATGGCGCAGCTGATGCAGGGTTTCGACCGGGTCAGGTAACTGTCCGTGCGTTTCCTGCTGAAGAGCCTGGTAATTGTGATCAAGTTTCTTGAGAGCCGTCTGCCGCTTATGTCTCAATGGCGGGGTTTCGGCGGATAAGCGGCGGCCTTGAGCGGCCCTTAAGGTGACAATCGCCACTTTGGGACGCCCCCGTGAGGTGACTACCACCTGTTTGCCGCCATAACACACCTGGTTGACCAGGTCAGAAAACCGGCTGCGGGCTTCATTGACACCGACGTAGGTGGTCGTTGTAATCATTAAGGCTATTATGACATTTCCGAAAACCTGGTGCAATGGTTAACTTACATCTGAGCAAGTTGATGCTATGATGAACATCAATGCTACGAATTGATAAGGAGCTATCGGATCGTCTGGCCGAGCGGATGTATGTCGATCCTGGCGATGAGGATTTTGGCCAATGCTTCTTCAACGCCCGCCGCGCCTTGTTTCTCCTCCACCGCCTGGAACCCTCCAACCGGCCGGTCTACACCGAAGGGTTTTGCCGTCTATCGCCATGAGGCGGCTCCCCTCCCCTATCATCGGGTCGCCGCTCACGGTTGGGTTACTCAGCATGACCAGGTCATCGACATCGACTATGCCGTCTGCGGGCGTTATGACGTCGCCTACTTCCCCGGCCAGCATTGGCCGGATGAGGCGGTCTATCACAGGCTCAAGACGGAGGCACCCGACATCCATCATCTCGCCTTTGGGCTGATGCCGATGGGCCTGGCCATGACACGGGCTTATGTAGCGGCCTGCGACTACATGATTACCACCTGGCCGGAGGAGATCACCGATTCCGATCGACAGCACCTGGACGAGTGGCGGCATAACCTGCGTGTCTTGGAAACATCTGGGCACGGTTGAGACTGAGGCAGAGAGGATGGAATATAAGCAATGAACTATCCGAAGGTAGGATAATGTACGGGATTTGGGGACAATCACCAGCCGTTTCGTCAGGACTGGCTGGCACGAAGAGTGCCGGCCAGGCGGGGGCCGGGAAGGAAGAGCCCGAGAAGGAATGCCCGGCCCCCGCAAAAGGGCGTCACGCCAGTGCGCCCGCGCGCCGGTCGGCCTGTAAGGCCGACTGCCCCCGCCCCTGTCCCCGGCTGCGGTAACTCCAACGCCATTACCGCAGCCGTGGGATGCTTTGGCGACGCGGCCGGAGTGGAGGGCACCGGAACGGAGGCTGCGGCGTCAAAGCAGGCGGGGGCAGTCGGGCTTCAAACGACCAACGGGAAGAGCAGAAGGCCGACCGGCGCGCAGCCCCGTCGAGTGGTGCCCCCTGGTGCCCTGCCGGTCAGAAGCGGGATTTTGGCCCAAAATAGGGCGGTTCTGGGCTAAAGCAGGGCATAAATGGGGGTGCCCGAGCGGGGATGATTTCCTTCTCGGAGCCAGGGGCGGGGTTCGATGCCCCGCTGCTGGCTTATTTCTGCGCGCAAAGTCCCAAGCGGGTCTGCTATTGACTCTGCTTTTCAAAAAGCAGAACCAAAAACAGAAGCAATCCCATAGCCAATAGCACAGTCAATACGATAGCCAAAACCACACGCCCCTTGAAACCGCTGTCCGTTACCGTCTCGAACCAATGTGAGGTAACTTGGCTACCCGTACGGGGCGCACGGTCGTACGGCCGGACGGGCGGATGTGTATCAGGAATCAGCCCTCCGCCAGCCAACCAGTCAAACTATATAATCGATATAAACGATATAAACTGCTTGACTTTAAGATGAGGACATGTCATATTGATTTTATGAAGCAGTATCTCTCCGCCTCGGCCTTCGCCAAATTAATCAACAAACATCCCCGTACGATTATTAGCTGGATCGATAAAGGCTTAATTCCCAACGTTCGTCGTCTGGGCCATCGGTTCCAAATTCCCCTTGAAGAGTTGGAAAAAGCCAAAACCTTACCGGAGTATCCTCTCCCATCCCCTCAAACCCATTAATATGGCTATAACCATCAGTTGTTCCATTTTCAAAGGTGGTGCCGGAAAAACCACCGCTGCGGTCAATCTGGCCGCTGCTTTAGCCTTGATGAACAAGAAAGTGCTGTTGGTTGATCTTGACCAGCAAGCCAACGCCACCAAGTATGTGGGTATCGACCCCGACCAGGTCAATCCCAGTTTCTATCATGTTTTTCAAAATCAAGTCCCGGCCAGTGTGGTGACGAAGCAGACGGATTTTGGGTTTGATATCCTCCCCTCCTCTTCGTTGATGGCGGCCATTGAAGAAGCCCTTGAACCGGGCGATGAAAAAATGCTGCGTAATATCCTGCTGCCACTCAAAGAAGACTATGACTATGTGATCCTCGACTCCCCGCCCGGTAAAGCCCAACTGGCCTTCAATGCCA
>JAGRBY010000958.1 GCA_020433835.1 Anaerolineae bacterium
TATAAAGACAGCAAGTTTGGTAAACCGAGATTTCCGATTGCTATCGATCATATCCCAAGAATAACACCCCGATTAGGTTTCTGGGGTTATCGTAACAAGTTGCTGATAAAAACACAATAGGGAATCATACCCAGGCCGGCCCATGGAGCAAACCGTCTGTAAAATTCGGGCAAAGGCTATACTTTGGCAAAGTAAAGGTCAAACCATACCCTTTACCCGATTTATAGCGAAGTTCTTTGGAGGATGAGGTTAAAGTCGGTGGACGCGCTTGAGTTCGCTTAATAAACTAGTCACATCCGGCTCTTTCCAGGGGCATTTGCCGATAGGGTCATCAAACTCGTTGATGCCCAACAGGGCACGGAACGTATTGCCAACACCCGGAGCCAGGACATCTAAATTGTATCCACCTTCGAGAATAAACACAATGTTGCCGTTACAAATTTCTTCGGCCAGTGCGATTAACCCTTCACACAACCACCGGTAGCCATTTAAGGTTAGGCCGATGTTGGCCAGAGGGTCTTGCCAATGAGCATCGTAGCCGGCAGAGATCAAAATCAGTTGGGGTTCAAATCGGCGCAGAGCCGGAAACAGGCCCTCGCAGTACAGGCGTTTGATACCGTCATCGCCGGTCATCACCGATAGCGGAATATTTAGGGTTGCACCTTCACCTGAGCCTCGGCCTATCTCACGCAGCGCACCGGTACCGGGATAGAAGGGATATTGATGGCTAGAGGCAAAGAAAATATGGGGATCTTCATTTAAAATAGCCTGAGTTCCGTTACCGTGATGCACATCAAAATCGATAACAGCAACTCGGTCTAACTTAAGGTCTCTACGGGCAGCACGGGCGGCAATGGCTGCCGTGCCAAACAAGCAGAAGCCCATCGCCGAGGAGGGCACAGCATGGTGTCCAGGGGGCCGCACCAGAGCAAAGCCATTGTCCAATTCACCCTTGACCACGGCTTTGGCCAGATCGATCACTCCGCCGGCGGCCGTAATAGCCGCATCAAAGGAGTATTCATTAGTATAGGTATCGCCATCGAGCATTCCACCACCAAAGCGGCAGGTATCTTCCACCATTTCAATATAAAGAGGATGATGGCAGCGCTGCAGCTCATTGGGGGTGGCCGGTCGCGCCGGAATACGAGTAAGCTTGGGCATAAGCTCATGCTCATCAAGATAGCTGAGAATGGCTGCTAGACGGGTGGCATTTTCGGGATGCTCAGGGAAATTGTGCTGGGTAAATATATCTTCGTAAACATAGCCTGTTTTTTTCATGCGACGTTGCTACTTTCTAAAACATACTTTGTCTCGACTAAAAAACCTAAATAATGGGGAAAAACCGGTTGATGGTAAGATGGTCGGAGGCGGAATTAATCGATATGGTATCACAAGGCCGCCATATAGTAAAATTAATTGAAGGCATCTATGAATAGAGCCGTGTCGAAAAGTATAGACCCCAATGTACAACGCTTTTTCGGAATTTTGACCAAATAGGCCCTGATCACCTTGTTTATTGATAATTTGAGCCTGTTAATAACAAATTCTATTACCAAAAATCAAAAATGATTTGGTCAAGACCCCTAGCTGTCATCTATCGGAAACCGTCAAAACGTAGGGCGAACATAAATAATGTCAGAAATCCCTTACACCTATAAATTTCATTAGGGGTTACGCACTTCAAAAGGTGACAGCCACAGAGACGATAAATCGATGAGTTTAGGGCCAAATGCACATACGTTCTCACCAAAAAGCAACTTTCATTTTGTTTGATTTGGCTAACTGGGAAGGCTCATTTCTACCTTATTATATATGATTTTTCGTCGCATACCGGTATAATTTAGTAAACTCCATCATAAAGAGGAGTTTAGACCTGTCAAAGGTTATTAGGAAAGGGAGCTCACATCGCCCCTTGATATCTCTAGGCCAAATTCAATTTGACAAATTAGCGAAATTTGGCACAATGCGCTTTATTTACCCCTGGTAGCAAACAGTAAGTGGAACCATAAACGTGGGGAAAAACAAGAACCTATCTAACTTTGTAAAAATTTTTATTGTTCTGTTCGTTATCATTCTATTTATTGGTATTGTGCAGCTTGCCAAGCCGGGGCAAGGGCGCAATACGGCGGCAATGTCCGGTACAGCAACCTTAATTCTTACCCCGATCTCAACGCCAACCGCTACAGCTACAGACCTTTCACCAACGCAGCCGCCTGAAACAGAGAATGCCACTAAGCCGCCACCATCCCCAACGGCGACAACAACACCAACCGCCTCCAATCCAGAACAATCGACAACGACGCCACTTTATACCTATGAAGTTATAAAAAGCTATCCTCACGATCCTATGGCCTTTACGCAAGGATTGATCGTGATCGACGGTATTATGTATGAAGGGACAGGGCGCTACCAACAGTCTACATTGCGCCAGGTTGACTTGAGTACGGGCAATAGCCTTCAACGAACCCGATTGCCGGATGAACTTTTTGGAGAGGGGATTACCCTCTTCGACGATAGAATAATCCAACTAACCTGGAAAGCCGGGATCGGCTTTGTTTATAGTAAAGACACGTTTGAACTGTTACAAACGTTCACCTACCCCACCGAAGGCTGGGGTATCACCCACGACGGTGAACGGCTAATTA
>JAGRBY010000959.1 GCA_020433835.1 Anaerolineae bacterium
TGTGGCGGTGAGGGAGCACATTTATTTGCCGAAGATTTTGCAACGCATGAAGTAAACGTAGCCGCCTGTCAATAGTCCAAGGACGTTCTCAATGCCCGATGAACTTATTGTCTTAGGTTCAGGATGTGGTATACCAACCCAACGCCGTTTTCCGGCGGCCTATGCGCTCAAGGCCACCAGCAAACTCTTTTTGATTGACTGCGGAGCACCGGTCAGTTCGCTGCTGTACGAACACGATCTTGACCCGGTTGATGTTCGGGCTGTCTTTCTAAGCCATTGGCACATGGATCACGTGGCTAACTTGGGGCTGCTGCTCACCCAAAACCATCTTCGGCAGCGCTCACGACCGTTAAAAATCTATGGCCCCAAAGGTACTTCCGGTAAAATTCAGCGGCTGCTCCAAGACTCGTTTTTAATACCGGATGAACTCTCTTACAATCTAAAAACCACCAGCATAAAATCAAATGAAAAATATACCGAGTCGCTGCTACAAGTAACCTTTTTCAGAACACAGCACCTGGAAAAGTCCAAGTATAAAACCCAATTTGGCCGTAAAGCAGCCGCTTACGGCATGGTCATCGAAGGCCCCGGCTGGCGAATTGTATACAGTGGTGATCTCGTCTCGCCGCATGAGTTGTCGCCCTATATCGAAAGGTGCGATCTGTTAATCCACGAGATGGCCCATCACCGGCCCGAAGAGGTCGCCGAATTTGCAGCAGCCTCAAAAGTTCCCCATGTGCTTATCAGCCACCTTGGGCCTGATTACGATGAGTCTCCAGAAAAGATTCGTGCGGCTTTCGCTGCTTACTATCATGGCGATCTAATCATTGCCGAAGACGGCACCAAACTTCATCTAGGCAAAATCCGCAAAGGTGATTCTATCGAAGCAAAAGTGTCGGCTGAAAATGGGCATCACCCTGGGGTAGAAAACAGTACCGTGCCGTACATTCAGCGCCAACATGCTCGCAATGATAACTTCTTAAAAGTTCTACAAAAAGATTTCAACCTTCCGCTCTACATGTCACGCCAAGTATTGGAAGTGGCCGAGGAAATGCTGGTCAAGCATACCCGCTCAATGGTGCACCCCGGCCAAATACGGCTGCACGTACGCCCCTTAACGTCATTAATCGATGAAGAGGCCCGCATTGAGGTCATCCTAACGCTCGATGCCGGAACGGAAGATGAAGAAGTAAAACAGCGAGAACGTGCCGTCGGTTTAAGGCGAGGCCGGATAGTGCGCCTGTTGGAAGAAGCGCTAGAGCAAGGCGGTGTGCTTTCACAAGATGATTTAGCCCATATTTTAAGCGTTGATTTAAGAACTATTCGAGAAGATATCAAAATACTCGAAGCCCAGGGCCACCAACTCTACACCGTCGAACAGCTTGCCGGCCAGCAGCCCGGACAAAGTTATAAAACGCGCATTATCAAACACTATTTCGATGACATGAAAAATGAAGACATTGCCGCCTGGCTTCACTGTTCCCCAAAAGTGATCGACCGCTATCTCGACAAATTTCTTCAAGTCGTCATGCTGTCGCAGCAAGAAATTTCCGAAAAGGAAATAGCAACGCTCACCCATACATCAGAGCGCGATGTCCAAAACTTTTTAACACTGCATCAACATATACTGACCAACCCCGTTTGGCGCTCAAGATTAAACGAGAATCTTCAACAAAACCAAGCGGAATAGTCGATGGGGACAAGGCAGGGCAAACGAAGGCTGCGGTTATACCCAAACCTCTCGCCGAGTTGCCTCGCCCTCACAACCACCACTATAAAAATTTCTACCGATGGTAGATTTAAATCCTGCCTGACGGTACAATAGAATCGACTCGATAATCTCTAACACAATCCATCCTACAGGAGCATGACATGGCGAAGCGATCCCTTGGCTACGTAGAGCTAGAGTGGACTTGCCCAAACTGCGACACGCGCAATCCCGGCTCGCGGAGAACTTGTATGAACTGCGGTCTACCGCAGCCCGACAATGTTGAATTTCATCAACCGGCTCAAGAAACCCTTATTAAAGATGAAGAAAAAATTGCGCAGGCCAAGAGCGGGCCTGGTTTCCACTGCTACTACTGTGGCGCTCGCAACCCGGCCACAGCCGAGCGGTGCAGCCAGTGCGGTGCCGACCTAAGCGAAGGTGCCCGCCGCAAGGCCGGTGAAATCATGGGTGCCCATCGCGATAAAAAGGCACTCCCCCTCATCTGCCCTGCCTGCGGCACCCCTAACGACCCCGCCGCGCCCAACTGCGTGCAGTGTGGAGCCGGTTTAACCACGGCCAAACCTGAGGTAGAGCCAAAACCCATTACCCAAACCGGCCAACCGATCCCCCGGCCCGCGGGCCGGTCGTCAGGCGGAATTCCGGCCCGCGTGATCATTATCGGCGTAGCCATAGCCGTTTTTATATGTATCGCCGCCTTCATCTTCCTCTCCGGGCGAACGGAAGATATCACCGGCACCGTCAGCGACGTCACCTGGACACGCACCATCGTCATCGAAGGGCTGGTGCCGGTTGAGCGGGAAGCCTGGCTTGACGATATCCCGCAGCAGGCCGTCGTCGGCTCGTGTACGCAGGAAGTACGCCGTACGCAAGACAACCCGGCCCCCAACTCCCGCGAGGTCTGCGGCACCCC
>JAGRBY010000095.1 GCA_020433835.1 Anaerolineae bacterium
TATTTTTCTTTGACTACTTTGACCGCATCTTCAAATCTATTCAGTGTTTCATCGATGATGGCCTCATCGTGGGCTTCGCATAAAAACCAGGGTTCGCGGGCATCCATTTCGGGCCAGATACCGTTTTCGTACATATGCCACATAATGGCATCGTAAAATTCGTCATTATGGTGAACCACATCCCGATAATCTTTAACTTCGTGTTCGGTAACGAGAAAACCGGGCATGTTGGGGTGGCCGGTTATTTGGTGGGGAATGTCGGCCTCAGTCAAAACCTGATGGATGCCGTTTTGTAAACGTTTACCACGCTGGGCTAACTCTTCCAGCACCGGACTCGCGGCCAAGATATCGAGCACGGCGTTGGCGGCGGCAACGGCCACCCCGTTGCCGCTATAGGTGCCGCCTTGCGAGACACTGCCCATGCCTAAAACTTCCATGATCTCTTTTTTGCCGCCAAAAGCCGCTACCGGGAAG
The DNA here is from genome assembly GCA_020433835.1 of Anaerolineae bacterium. The sequence goes on from JAGRBY010000095.1 coordinate 475, forward strand.
CCGTTGCCTAAACTTTTGGCGTAGGTCGACAGATCAGGAATGATGCCGTATACATCACGCGCACCGGCGTTTGCCAGCCGGAAGCCGGTTTTTACTTCATCGAAAATCATGACCACACCGTATTCGTCACACAGTTTGCGCAGGTGGGCTAAAAACTCCGGCACCGGTTCGAGACCGGCGAAGTTACCGAGACACGGCTCGATGAATACGGCGGCGATTTCACCGTAATGATCATCGATGGTGCGCTCGACAATTTCGAAATCGTTAAACGGCAGGGGGATGACGTAATCGCGAATGCCCTGCGGTACGCCGGAACTGCTCTGGGCCGGAATGGGGTGCCGCCGAGCGCCCAGAGAGCCAACGTCGGCTCCGGCGTTGCTGAACATGGCGTAATCGTGCATGCCGTGGTACTGGCCTTCGAACTTAATGTATTTTTCTCGGCCCGTATAACCTCGAGCCACGCGCAGGGCGTGCATCGTGGCTTCGGTGCCGGTGTTGGTAAAGCGAAGGATGTCGAGACCGGGGATCATGGCCACAATTTTTTCAGCGGCTTGTATCTCCAGTTCGCTGGTTGCGGCGAAGGTGATGCCGTTTTGGATCGACTCCGTAACGGCATTGTTGACCCGGTCATCGGCGTGCCCTAAGATAATCGGCCCCCACCCCAGCCGGTAGTCAATAAACTCATTGCCGTCTACATCCCAAACTTTGCATCCCTTGCCCCGCACAATAATGGGGGTATCCTCCGGCCCCATATATCGTAGATTTGAGCTGACTCCCTGAACTAAAACCTTTTCAGCCCGTTTGAATAATTCTTTCGCTTTTTCTCGCCGTAGCATATAAACTCCTAGAACCTCAAATTTAAAATAGATTATTTTTACTCAAACCACGTTGTTGAATGATGTTTGGTTTGGCTTCAGACAAAGTTTGAAAATGGGAGGGCAATCAATGATCTGTGGGCAGGGAAATGATAAAACAGAGAGGGCAAACTATAGTGAGGGTTTTGGCACAACACGAGAGACATCCTATGAAAACAGAGTTTGGGATTAATAAATATTTTGGCAGCTATCTTCATTCTAGCTGAGAGTGAAAAAAGGATCAAGATTGACTTTTGACCTATTGAGTGTTGGTTAATGGTAGTGTTAGGTGTAAAGAGAAATAAATCACAATTTGCTATTTATATTTGGCTATGTTATAATGTTACGCTTGTAAAAGCGTATAAATCTTTGGTCTGTTTTGGTGTTGAAAATGGATTTCACGCTAAAACAGTTTAACTAAACCTAGGGGCTTGAGTTGATGCAATCTCGCCTGTCAACGCTTCGCCCGACAAAGTAAGGAGATTAAATAGTGGCACTCTCGCGGGAACAGAAAGAAGAAATTATTAATAAGTTTCAGGTTAAAGATGGTGATACCGGCTCTTCGGTGGTGCAAATTGCACTGCTTACCGCCCGTATTAACCAACTGCAAGAGCATCTGAAAGATCACAAACACGACAACAGCTCTCGACGGGGCCTGCTCAAACTGGTTGGGCAGCGACGTCATCACCAGGAATATCTAAAACGCAAAGATCCAGATCGATACCAAAGCGTCATAGATGCACTTGGTCTGCGGAAGTAACAGGATGATAGCTGTTTGATAACGGTACTTTTAACGAGTAGAGGCGGGATTTGGCTACCCCCTCTACTCGTTTGTATTATAAAGTAATCACGAAAAATCTGTAAAATTTATTGTACCTCCTGGGGCGCAGACCTTGAGCGATTTTTGAAACCAATTAGCAATTAGTGTTTAGCCATCAATAGATTGATAATTCTGCATACGTGCTCATTGATGTCTAACTACTCGTTGTCAATTGGTTTTGGTTTGTCTCAAGGTCTAAAGTCGTGCCTGGGAGAGAAATCAAGGAGTATCTTTACTATTATGTCTAAACCACAACGGTACCAATTTAAAGCGAAACTCGGGAATGATGAGATTATTTTTGAAACCGGCCAGCTAGCCGGTCAGGCTGGTGGTGCGGTTCTTGTCAAGTCTGGTGACAGCGTTTTACTGACAACGGCCACCGCTGCGAAAACCACGCGCGATGTTGACTTCTTCCCATTAAGCGTAGAATTTGAAGAAAAACTGTATGCTGCGGGTCGCATCCCCGGCAGCTTTTTCCGACGTGAAGGCCGCCCCAGTGAAGAAGCCATTCTAACAGCCAGGCTGACCGACCGCCCCCTCCGACCTCTTTTCAATAAAAATTTCCGTAATGAAGTACAAGTAATTATCACCGCCTTATCCTCTGATGGAGATATCTATCTGGATATTTTGGCCATCAACAGCGCCAGTGCGGCGTTAACCATTTCGGATATTCCCTGGGATGGGCCGATCGGGGCCGTGCGAATTGGCCGCATTAACGGCGAATTTGTTGTTAACCCGACCACAGGTGAACTGGTTGCCAGTGATTTGGATCTGCGGGTAGCCGGTACGGAAGACGCTATTCTGATGGTTGAGGCCGGGGCCAGTGAAGTTCCTGAAGATGCGATGATCGAAGCGCTGCGCCTGGCTCATGAATCGATCCAAGACATTGTTGCTGTGCAAAAAGAGATGCGAGAGCAAATTGGCAAACCGAAGCGTGAGTTTGAGGCTGATACAACGCCGGATGATATTAAAGAGAAAATCTTGGCGCAGGTCGGTACCAAAATAGACGAAGTTGTCCAGCAAGGGTTTGATAAAGAAGAGTTTAATAACGCTATCAACGCTATTCGTGACGAAGCCTCTGCCTATTTTGAAGAAGATGAAGCTGTTACGATTAAGCATATCAATGATGTTCACAGCACGGTCTTAAAGAAAGCCGTTCGGTCGCGCATTATCAAAGAAGGCATTCGGCCCGATGGTCGCGATCCGAAAACCGTGCGTCCAATTTGGGGCGAGGTAGGCATATTACCACGCACCCATGGCTCTGCTATCTTCACCCGAGGCGAAACCCAGGCTCTGACTATTACTACTTTTGGCACCCCCAGAGATGAGCAGAAACTTGATACGCTTGGCCCGAAAGATTTCAAGCGTTACATTCATCATTATAACTTCCCGCCCTTCTCTGTGGCTGAAACCGGTCGGGTAGGGTCACCCAGCCGTCGCTCAATTGGACACGGGGCGCTGGCCGAACGGGCATTGCTCTCGGTTATTCCACCTATGGAAGAGTTCCCCTACACCCTTCGCCTGGTATCTGAGGTTTTGAGTTCCAACGGCTCAACTTCAATGGCGAGTGTGTGCGGCAGTAGCCTTAGCCTGATGGATGCCGGGGTGCCGATTACGGCTCCGGTGGCCGGTACGGCGATGGGGCTTATCCAAGAAGGCGATCAGTTTGTCGTTCTGACCGATATTCAAGGGGTTGAGGATGCTCTGGGCGATATGGACTTTAAGGTTGCCGGTACGCGTGAAGGTATCACCGCTCTGCAAATGGATATCAAAATTAGCGGTCTTCGCTGGGATATTTTAGAGCAGGCGTTAGCCCAGGCGCTAGAAGCACGCTTACATATCTTGGACAAAATGAATGAGGTTATTTCTGAGCCTCGTACAAAATACTCGAAATATGCCCCGGCAATTACCACCGTCCAGATCGATCCCGACAAAATCGGCAAGCTTATTGGCCCTGGCGGTAAAACCATCCGGGCTATTCAGGACGAAACCGGCGCGAAAATTGACATCGATGATGACGGTACCGTATTTATAGCCGCCGCGGATCAAGAGTCGAGCGCGCAAGCATTGGCTCTTGTGAAATCCCTTACCGAAGAAGCCGAAATGGGACGAATTTATACCGGTAAAGTGGTTAGAACCGCAGATTTTGGTGCCTTTGTTGAAATCTTGCCCGATACCGACGGTTTAGTACCTATTTCACAACTGGCTGATTATCGCGTTCCCTCCGTAGAGGACGTGGTTCAGGTGGGTGACGAAATTATGGTTATGGTGACCGATATCGACGGCGACGGTAAAATTCGCCTCTCCCGGCAAGCTGTACTTGAAGGTTGGTCGTTAGAAGAAGCCCGCCAAAATGACAAACGCGTTAGCGGTGGCGGTAATCGTGGCGGTAACCGTGGCGGCGGCGGTAATCGACGCGGCGGTGGCGGCGATCGACGTGGTGGCGGTGGTGATCGACGCGGCGGCAATCGCGATCGCGATCGCAACCGCTAAATCAAACGCAAAAGTGATCTAAAGGTTTGAGGTACCTCGTTAGATAGCTGTAACGAGGCCTCAAACTTATACTATTTTTCTATGAGTCTTTAATTACTAAAATCTCGAAGATGTTGTATAATTATCAAACTTTTCTGAGAATTGGTAATTTGCAAACAAGTGGAGAAATTTATGTACCCTGACCGGTATAGTGCAGAGGGGTATCGCATCGAACCAGAAGTAGAAGTTGCTCCTAAACCGTCCTTTTTTACGAGAATATTGCATCTCATTCGAGAGACGCTGGAAACAATCGTTCCCGCTATTCTCATCGCTCTGCTGATAAATTTGTTTTTGGCTCAAGCTACACGCGTTTATGGGCAAAGTATGGAACCTAATCTCCATACCGATCAGCGCTTGATTGTTGAGAAGCTGTCTTACAACCGCTATTTTCGGCAATATCTTGGGTTTGATGGGCCGCAACGCGGCGATGTGGTTGTAATTAGAATTGAAGAGCAAAATGATGAACTTTTGATTAAGCGCGTAATTGGCTTACCAGGAGACGTTATAGAAATTCATGATGGACAAGTTTTTGTCAATAATCAACCTCTTAATGAACCATATCTATCATCAGTGACCTCCGGTTTTTATGGACCTGTTACCATTCCTCCTCTTCATATTTTTGTACTGGGTGATAATCGTAGCTTTTCCAATGACTCACGAAATTTTGGCACCATCCCCTTAAAAAATGTAGTGGGGCGTGCCTGGTTTTCATACTGGCCTGCGGAACAGATAGGATTTGTCGAATAGGTATTGTCTCAAATTTTCCACGATACTAAACAAACTTAAACGAGAGATACCGTAACGGGTGTCTCTTTTTAAATCTATGAGGAGGAAGTTTGTCTTCTGCACCTAAGTGGACGCCAGAGTCTAAACGTTTTGTTTTTGTGGTCTGCGTTATATTAATTGCGCTGGCTATATGGCGATTCAGCGTGGTTTTGGCTCCACTTATTGTGGCAGTCATCATCGCTTATTTGCTCAATCCCGTACTTAACTGGGCCGATAAACGCATTCCCCTCAGACGCAGCATTGTTGCCGCTATTATTTACATTTGTTTTCTTATTGTATTAATCTCTATTCCCACCCTTCTGGCCCCTTTATTAGTGCAACAACTCACTAATCTTGATTTCAATATTCAGGGCTTATCGGACGAATTTGATAATGCGATGGATTATGAAATGACTATCGCCGGCTTTAAGGTTGATGTTCCTTCACTTCTTGAACCCATAGCAGGTAGCCTTGATAGTGTATTTTCGCCCCTGGCAGCGATAGCAGCTGATCTGGCGGTAGGCATTGCCGGAGGCTTTATCTGGGCCATTTTCATCTTTGTTGTAGGCTATTATTTTTTGGTTGATGCCAATCGCTTTGTTGATTGGGTTGATAGTTGGATTCCCATCAATTATGTTGAAGAATTTCAGCAGTTGCGGCGTACCATAGATGGGGTTTGGAAATCGTATTTCATCGGGCAGGTGACCCTGGCTATCATTGTAGGCGTTGTTATTAGCGTCGCGACCGGAATTTTAGGAATAAGAAGCGCGCTGATTTTAGGTTTGGTAGCTGCACTCCTAGAACTTATTCCCAACTGGGGCTATGGCCTATCAGGGGCAATCGGCGCGGTGATTGCCTATTTTCAAGGATCAAGCTATATCCCGCTGCCAAATTGGGCGTTTGCCCTACTGGTGGCAGGATTTTATTTTTTAATGTGGCAGATCGATACAAACTATCTGGTGCCGCGTATTCTTGGCAGTCGGCTTCAACTGCCACCGGCCATCATTATTGTTGGTATTATCGCCGGAGCGAGCGTGGGCGGGGCCTTAGGTTTACTTTTGGCCGCACCAACTATCGCTACAGTAAAAGTGTTAGGCAGCTATATATACCGGCGCTTGCTTGATTTAGAACCCTATGTATTGGCTCCCGAACCGGCTGTAGCCGCCAGTTTACGTACTCAATCTTCTACCGAGGCCGAGCAACCTGAAAACCAGGGAATGAAAGATGACCAATAACAATTGCAAATTTGAATATCTTTGACGCTGCTATAAGCGTCTGCTATAATTCACACGTTAAATTTCAGATGGGAACAATATTTCATGGCTGATAATATCTCCGGAGCGGCTACGCAATCCAGTAAATCGGCGGCTCCGCAGCTACAGATCACCCAAGGCGAAAACATGGGTGATAAGTTTAAGTTAAAGTTCGACACCAAGATTGGTCGCGAACGAGATAATGATGTTGTCCTCCTTGATGCCAAGGTCTCTCGATACCATGCCCAAATTTCACTCCAGTCAGGACAATGGCTTCTATCAGATTTAGATAGCGCAAACGGCACTTTACTCAACGGAATAACTATTGCCAGCCCGGTTGCTTTGCAGGAGGGAGATCGAGTTCAGGTTGGCGAAACAGAACTAACATTTATGATGCCCGGCCAACCCAAACAACCAGTAGCGGCAATACCCACACCATCTGTCAGCCCTTCTCAACCGGCGACGACAGCCCCTCCGGTCGCCACCCCCCCATCCCGCAATGCGCCGCCTCGATTGGCATGGATAGCCGGCGGTTTAATTTTGCTGGTTTGTTTTGCTGCCGTTTTGGTGATCTACCTGGCTACAAGCCGTATTACCGGTGATGACGAACCATCTGTGGCCGAGGGTGACGTATCCGGCACCGTAGTGAGCGAAGAGGGCAATACAACTGGCGATCCATCTGCTCCTGCCGATGCCTCATCTGAGCAACTGGTTTTGGTTTATGAAGATGACTTTAGCGACTCGTTTGGCGGGTGGGATGATGCGTTCGATACCTACACCCGAAAAGTTTACGGCAATAATCGCTACCAAATTGAAGTTAACGCCAGTAACCTGGTTGCCTGGGGATTGGCCAATCGGGATGTGGCCGATTTTGAAATGGAAGTGGAAGCCAAACTGGAAGACGGCGATCAAAAAAACAGCTATGGATTGCTTATTCGCTTCCTGGATCGCAACAATTTTTATCGGTTCGATATCTCGGGTGACGGTTATTTTTTGCTTAGTAAGTTTGTCGAAGGTAACTGGACAACACTTGTCGATTGGACGGCCTCAGAATATATCAGTACCGACGGCTCGGCGAATATTTTGAAGATTGCGGCTTTTGGACCGGATATTAAAGTTTGGGTCAATGGTCAAGAACTGGCTTCGGTTTCTGATGACGCGTTAACCCATGGCAACTTTGGCTTTTTCGCAGGTACATTTGCCGAACCCTATGCCTGGATTAGTTTTGATAATCTTAAACTCTGGACGCCCCAATCCCAGCAACTTACGCTTATTCCAACGGCTACCCGCCCTGGTGGGGTAGCTGTCGCCGCTGTTGACGAGTCACTTCCTACAGCTACACCTTTTCCAACCGTGGTTAATGTTACGTCAACGCCTATAGTAGAGGAGACAGAAGAACTTATCGCCGAAAGTGTCAGCGAGTCACCCCTCTCTACCCCCACAATAAGCACATCTGTAACGTTAACTCCTGAGCCTACGGCTACTCCTGTGCCTCTGCCTGAGTATGCCTCACGTGATCAAACCTTAGCCCGCGGCGAAGAAAAGGCCACCGGGCGAATAGTATTTCCTGTTTATGATCCCGAGCGCTCCACCTATGATATTTACATGGCCGATATTGCCGATGGGAGTAATCTGACTCTTATCCAAGCGAATGCCAGCCAACCGGCGCTTACGATCGATGGCTCTGAAATCGCTTATCGCTCCTGGCAAGCCGATCGACGTGGTCTTTATGCCCGGCCCTTAGATGGCGAAGATACGGATGCCTGGGGATTCGACCTTTTCTTTGAATCGGCTCGCCCTCAGTTTTCGCCGGCTGATAGCAGCCTCATCTTTCACTCGCGCAAAAGCGGACGCGAACCGGCAACCTATCGCATTATTAATGGTGTTGCAGAAGTTATGCGACGCGAAGGCTTTCCCATTCAAGGAAAATCGCCTAAATGGTCGCCCGACGGACAGCAATTTGTCTACAGCAGTTGTATCGGCGGCAACTGTGGTATCGTAATTAGTAGTGTCGATGGTGGCGCACCCAAATTAATTACCGATCATCCCTCGGATACAAATCCTGAAATTTCACCGGATGGCTCTACTGTGGTATTTATGTCCGAGCGGGGAGGCAATTGGGAAATCTATCGCGTCGATATTGATGGAGAAAACTTAGCTGCTCTTACTTCGGATAGCTCTAGTGATGGATTGCCTACTTGGTCGCCGGACGGCTCAAGAATAGCTTTTGTATCTAACCGCGACGGTGAGTGGGCTATATGGGATATGGATGCCAATGGTGGCGGTAAGCGACGTCACTTTACCCTTAACGGCTCTGTAGACGGTGTAGTTCAGCATGACAGAACCAACAGTTTTGGCTGGGTAGAAGAAAACATAGACTGGATACCTTAAAGCGCCTGCTTTCCGGAGACTACGGCCTTGCTATTTTCCAGAGTCGACTCACAGACAATAAAAATTTTTATTGGTATAGCCCTTGGTTTGATTATCACGGGCGTTATTGTTGCCATGATAGGTATGGCCCAAGTAGATGGTATTAGTGGGCTTATATCCACCCCAACAGCAACCAAAACGGCTACGTTGGTGGCAACAGCCACCTTTACACCCTCTGCGACACCTTCTGCCACGAATACGCCTTCGCCCACCGCTACCCCAACCGCAACATCTACTTTCACCCCAACACCCACCGAAACCAGTACCAGCACACCTACAGCTACCGATACGCCTGCTCCACCAACGGCAACCTTCACCCCGGAGCCTACAATTGAGCCGGTTACTATAGAGCCGGAGATTAATACTCAGGTGGTTGGAGAGTCACCACTCACCACAACCTTAGAGATTTCCCAGACTATTCCATTAACAAACACCACGCCTATCACACCCGTTAATACACCCGCACCCACCTTTACTCCCGCCGCTCGCACCGTTCAACTGCCTACCGGTCTGCCGGATTACAGACAAGTAGAAGATCATTTTTGGTTTGGTCGTGCGTTTACATCTGAGTTGTCAGGCTGGGGGAGTTACTACTACCCCTATGGTACTAATGCACGCGGACAATATTTCTGGCATTATGGTATTGATATTCAAGCCGGTCAAGGCACAACTATTCTGGCTGTTGGCGATGGCGTTGTCACCCATGCCGATACCGATCTTGTTAAGGTGCTAGGTCCTTGGCCCGATTTTTATGGTCAGGCTGTTGTCATCAAGCATAAAGAATCGTGGAAAGGACTTCCGGTTTATACCTTGTATGGGCACGTGTCTCAGGTGCTGGTGCAACCGGGCCAACAGGTAAAAGCCGGCGACCCTATTGCCAGAGTTGGACAGCTAGGCGTTGCGCTCGGCCCCCATCTGCATCTGGAAGTACGTGTTGGCGCAGCGACCTATGATGATACCCGTAATCCGGATTTATGGGTACGTCCCGATGACGGGTTTGGCGTAATTGCCGGACGTGTTGTCGACAGCCAAGGTTACCTGGTTCCTCAGCAGCTTATTACTTTGCATCGAGCCAGCGAAGGGGGACGCTTCTGGCGGCAGACCTTTACCTACCCTGATAATGTTGTCAATTCTGATGATGACTACTACGAAACCTTTACTTTTAGCGATGTACCGGTGGGTGACTATCTCGTAAAAACATTTTATGACGGTAAACAACTGACTATACCCGTGACTGTTAGAAATCAAAAGACAAGTTTTGCAGCGTTCGATCAGCGAACCGCCTCATCGCAGCCGGTATCAACGCCTTCTACTTCAACAACTGCCTCTCCGATAGAGGTTTCTTTAGAAGAGACGCCGGCATCAGGCAATTAACATTTTAGCTACCATCGATTGCTTAAAAAATTATTATTACACCCCATGTTTTTTTATAATTAAGGGTATTACCCCCTTACATGATTCGAAAAATTGTGGTATTGTAATAGTTATGTGTCTGACAACTTTAAAAATTATAGAACTACATAATTAACTTTCGTTCCATACTTAACTACACTCTATGTCACCGAGATATAGGGAGTCTTACGAGTTGAATAAACAAGTAAGTGAAACCCAACAACAAGAAATTCAACAATTAGAAGTAGCTTATAGCCAGGCTATAGCCTACGCTCAAGAACTTGAAGACCAGGTTAGAAAGCAGCAGCAAGCTGACGCTGATCTAGAGCGGCGTACGGCGAAACTAGCTTTGGTTAGCGGTATCGGTCGAAAAATTACCGGTATCTTAAGCCTTGACCAACTGCTCAACACTACGGTTAGTCTTATCCAAGAAATGTTTGGTTATGACCACGTTGCTTTGTATCTGAAACAAAAAGGAAGGGTTAACCTAGAAGCCATTTCAGGTGCATATACTGACCTGCTTTCAAATAATGAATACCCCATTGAAGAAGTTATTGCTTTTGTCATCGATAACCCAAAAACGCTTCTTCTTAACGATATTAGAAAAGAACCTCACTTTATATCACCCCACCCCGAAAAATCAAAAACCCAAGCGGAGTTGTGCTTACCGATTATGATTGGTGAATCGGCCCTGGGTGTACTTGATATTCAATGTTTCCGTACCCCAGCGTTTGATCAAGATGATGTTTTAGCTTTAGAGTCACTAACCCACCAAATTGCGGTTGCTCTGGAAAATGCTCGCTTGCACAGCACAATTCAAGAGGAATTGGCTGAACGTAAGGAAACAGAGCGTGTGCTTCATCGCACCCTTGAAGAACTTCAGCTTTGGGCCGATGAAAAAGCCCCTGATCTTGAGCGAGCTAATCAAGTTTTACAGCAGCAGATTATCGAACGTAAACGCGCCGAGGCGGAACTCAAAACCCGTGCTTACCAACAAGCGGTTGTTGCCAAATTTGGCCAGCGGGTTTTGGCCGGAATACCTTTGCATGTACTCCTGGATGAAGCTGTAACGCTTATTACCAAAACATTGTGTGTTCAATACGGTCAAATTTTAGAATTACTGCCCAATGTAGAAGATACACTTTTACTGCGGGCTGGAGTAGGCTGGAAAGCAGGACTGGTTGGAAATTTAACGATCAGTGCCGATGCTCAATCGCAAATGGGCTATACGTTGTTATCGAGCGAACCCATTATTGTAGAAGATTCCAGCGTCGAAACCCGATTCCAAATCTCACAATATTTAAGCGAACACGAAATTATCAGCAGTATGAGTGTCATTATCGACGGTGAACCTTGGCCTTTTGGTGTGCTAGGGGTTTGCACCACAGAGCATCGTGTTTTTACAAATGATGACATTAACTTCTTACAAGCAGTCGCCAATATTTTAGCCCAAGCCACCGAGCGCCTCCATGCGGAAGCCGCTCTACGTGAAAGCGAAGAGAAATACCGCACTCTAATTGAGAAATCAAGTGACGCTATTTTCCTTATCTATGGCGGACGCTTTGAAGTTGTTAACCGTCGTTTTACCGAGTTGTTTGGCGTAACGCAGGAAGAAGCCAATTCGCCCGATTTTGTTTTTACCAATATTATCTCTGCGCGTGGTAGAAAAATAGTTGAAAGGCTGCAGAACCCTAAACGTTTGGATAATCACAATTTATCGCCGCCTCCTTATGAATTTTCCGCTATCGATAAAAACGGCAATGAGATCGATGTCGAACTGAGCGTATCGTATCCTACCTATCGGGGTGGTTTGGCCACGCAGGGTCTTATTCGCGACATCACCGAGCGTAAGCGTATCGAGTTAGAAAAGCAACGGGCTTACGAAAAAGTACAACAGTTCGCGGTTGAGTTAAGTGCCAAAGTTGAAGAGGAACAGCGGCAAAGAGAAATCTCGACCATTTTGGCTGAAGTGGTTGCCTCGGTAAGCTTAACGCTGTCAACAGACGAGATTCTAAACCACATTTTGCTCAAATTAAGACAGTTGGTTCCGTACGACTCGGCGGCTATTTTCTTAGTTAAAGATGACGACTATCTGGTAATGGAAGCTGCCCACGGATTTGAAGAAGATGTAATCAACCAAGAATTCGATTATTCGCAAAATGTTCTGTTTAAAGAGATGCATTCTTCTAAAAGTGCCATCTATATTCCCAATACGCAACACGACGACCGCTACCAAGTTTGGTCCGGTGCCTCGCAGGTTCGCTGTTGGATTGGCGCACCTCTGCTGGTTGCCCAAGAAATGATAGGCTATGTTACGGTTGACCGCTTTGAACCGGAAGGCTTAACCATAAATGATGCCAATCTAATTCAGGCTTTTGCCCACCAGGTTGCTCAAACCATTTATAACGCTCGCCTCTTCGAGCAACTTCATGATACGCAAGCCCAACTCATCCAGCGGGAACGTCTGGCGGCTCTGGGGCAAATGGCGGCAACCGTAGCCCACGAACTCCGCAATCCGCTGATGGCTATCAAAATTGGGGTAGAGTATCTTGTTCATGATATTACCGAGGATGATCCCCGTAAACGGGGTGCTTCACTTATGCAATCAAACATGGAGCGCATCGACCGTATTATCGACGATATTCTATACGTGGCTCGCGCGCCGAAACCAAACCTTGTCCCCGGCTCGCTCTATTCAGTTTTGGAGACCGAAGCAACCTTTTGGGAGGTTAATCTGCCGGAAAAAGGGCTTGAGTTTCAATCCCAACTTGTGTCTAACCCTCCCCTTATTATGCTTGATTTCGACCAAATTGGCCGGGTTTTCTCCAACCTTATCAGCAACAGTGCCGATGCCGTTGGAGTTGGAGGGGTAGTACGGCTCACCATGGCGATGGACGGTGATGTTCAAATTATTACCGTTGAAGATAATGGTCCGGGGATTTCGCCGGAGCATCAAGAGAAGATATTCGAACCTTTCTTCACTACGAAATCGCGGGGAACCGGGCTGGGTTTAGCCATTGTAAAGCAGATAGTGGAAAATCATTACGGCACGATTTCCCTGTGGAGTGAACTGAACGTTGGTACAAGATTTACAATTACGCTACCCAACGCTCCTTACGATCCTGCTTCAAACGGTGAACACGAGTAATCCGGGCGACAAACCGGCGGCCTATCGGCACAGAATGTATTGAGCCGCATGCCCAGATAGGGCGAAGGATCGAGGGTGTTTGTCATATCGGTTTCGTTCATAAATTTGCCGGTGCCGTCATCTAAAACAATGCTAAAATGCAGGTGCGTATCAATCGAACGCCACGACTGGCCGTTGTAATCCCCCTGATAGCCCAACAAAGTCCCTTGCTTAACCGGCAATTCATATGTGCCGGGCGGAATTTGGTCGATGACATAGCTGTGACCGGCCTCATCGGCCATATGGGTGTAGTAGCTCCAGATTTGCCGACCGGGTAACAAGGGATCACGCGGATGGCGAATAATCACGGCGCTGGTCCATTCCGGCAGGCGTGTTAAATAACCATCGTAGGCCGCGTAAACCGGTGTTATCCCATTTCCCTCAAGCCCAAAAATATCCAAGCCCGAATGATTTTGCGTGCCAAGAATGCTGTCGCCATATACAATGCCGATCCAACCGGTTGTTGGTATAACAAAGGGGGCCGCCGCACATTGCTCCAGGCTAGTGGCTACCGGTAAATCAACATCACCGCTTTTAATTTGAATATAGCGAAACACGCTACGTACTCTTGGCGATGAAGCACAGTAGAGCAGTAGCGTGCAGCCTGCTACAATCAAAATGATGGTAAACCAACGTTTGATCGAACGTATCATCGTTTTGGATAGATCTTTCGCCTAAAAGTTTTTATTCGTTTAGAAAGTTTACATAAAATTTTTTAAGCGTCAATCTATCCCACCAACCACTGCCAGCCAAAAAATACGCCCATCCCCACCACAATTGTCAGCAGCAGATTCTCACTGGTCCACCCGATTACCGCAGCAACAATCGCCCCTACCAGGTAGGCATTGGTCCAACTGACATCAATCGCCTCGCCATTGGGCATCAGCACCGCCGGAACAATAATAGCTGTTAAGACCGTAGGCGGTACGTAGCGCAGGGCATTATTAAGTCCATCCGGAAATTCAAATCGACCGGCCACCGCAAACATCGAGTAGCGAATTACAAACGTAACCACGGCCATCCCAGCAATTAAATACAGTTCACTCATAACGGCACCTCCTGCTTCGACCATTGTTCAACGAAAATTCCGGCTGCGATCCCGGCTAGCGCAGCAACCATCAAACCCAGTTGGTGAGGAATAGGATGAGCCACCAACGCCATTACCCCGGCGACAATCACCGCTGCCACCATTGGTCGATTTTTTAAGTATGGAATGACCATCCCGATAAACGTAACCGGCATAGCGAAATCCAACCCCCACGCAGCGGCGTTCGGCACCATTTGGCCGACCGTCAACCCCAGAAACGTGCATAACTGCCAGTTTGAGTACATAAACAGCGCCGATCCGAAATAGTACCAGTGACTGTGGGGAGATGAAGGCTGTTCCGTGTAACGCTTAATCACCACCAGAAACGTTTCGTCGGTCAACCAAAACGCGAGTGGTGCTTGCCAACGATGCGGCAAATGGCGAACATACGGAGCCAAAGTGGCGGAATAAAGGGTATGCCGCAAATTGACCACGAATGTCGTGAGCACAACAATCGGCCAGGCCGTGCCGGCAGCCACTAACCCCAGCGCAATGAATTGGGCCGATCCGGCAAACACAAAGGCCGACATCGCCATAGCACCGGCAAATGATAATCCGCTGCTCAACGCCAGCGTACCAAAAATAATGCCAAATGGAATTGCTCCAACAATCAAAGGAAACGAGTCTCGCGCCCCGGCCAAAAATTCAGAAAAAGGAGAATGGGTGATTAAAGAAGTCGTATCTGCATTCGCTTGAGTCATCAGTTTGTCCTTTCGAGAGATAGGATATTAGAGATTGGAGACTAGAGATTGGAGACTAGAGATTAGAGACGGGTTAACGGAGAGACTTGTTCAACAATTACCAATCTCCAATTACCTAATCTTCTAATCTCCAGTCTCCAGTTATCTACTCTCTATTCTACCAACTCAAGCGAAATCGTCTTGTACATTCTTGCTGTTAAAGGCATATTGGCCGGGGGTTACGCCGACAACGCGCTTAAACCGGCGCGTCAGGTGGCTTTGATCGACAAAACCGGTTTCGGCGGCAATTTGGGCGATGGAAAGCCCTTTTGAGAGAAGCGCCTTAGCCCGCTCAACCCGAATATGGTTGAGATAGGCGTGCGGAGGTAACCCGATAACCTGCTTAAAGGTACGGGTAAAATGATAGGGGCTTAAATTTGCGATATCGGCAAGCTGTTCCAGCGCTATATTTTCATCGAAATGGGCCTCTATATATTCGCGAGTCCACTTGATGGCGCGGGTAGAGCCGATCAGGTGACGGGGTTCGGCCCACCCTTTGGCGTGTCTGACTATTAGTTGAGCCAGAGTAGATACGAATGCGGTTTCGCGCTCTAACGCCGAAGCCGATTGTTCCAGTGTTATATGCAAGCGACGGATGAAGGGCACCAACGCTTCATCCCAAATAACAGGGTTTGTAAAATTGGGTGTGCCCTGCCAATGTTCAAAAATGGATTTCGCGGCCTTTTGCACCAGCTCCGTCTCCGGATACAGCATCCGATAGCTCCACCCTTCTTCGGTGGCAACAGCTTGTCCAGTGTGAACTTCATCGGGGTTAACCACAACGATGCTTCCGGCCGGGGCGACGTGCGTTGCGCCGCGATAGTAAAATATCTCCGCGCCACGCTCAATGATGCCGATAGCATAGCCGTTATGTACGTGCCGCGAGAAAGCGTGCGTAAAGTACGTGGCTTTAAGTAAATCTACCCCACCAATATCTTGGGCCTGCCAAAATTTCACTTTTTCTTTTTTTGCGGGCGCAGCCATACGTATCGCTTTATTATCGCTTTAATGGAATAATCAACCGGGTGCCCACTTGCAGCGAGCGCGGATCATC
>JAGRBY010000960.1 GCA_020433835.1 Anaerolineae bacterium
GTCGAGCATTGCATCATTGTCAGTACCGCAGGCTGAATATCGGCTTGGCCGCATCCACGCCTTATTGGCTGTTCAATCGATTATCGTAGTCTTCTTGTCGATCAACCGCTTGAGTTCGTTGACAACAGCCTATGTTTGGCCTAATGAATTTCTGCGCTGGACTGAGTTAAACAATATGCTTATTCTGCCGTTAATCAGCGTTATGGCCTCATATTGGCTCAAAAATGAGCTGCAAAGATCAGCGGTTCCCTCAGATAGCAACCACTTCTGGCGAGGGGTATTCAACGTGGCTTTTCTGGTGGGCGTGTATTTATTAGCCGCCAGCTACGGAACGCACGAGGTAACCAACTATCTGCACGTGCGTTTCTGCCCACCGGAGGAGACCGGCCAGCTTTGTAACATCATCCGCTTCAATGATGATGACTTTTCTCACTGGGTTTTCTTTGCCGGCTTCGTACTGGTTAATGTTTCAATTTTGTTGCTACAAGTCATCTATCCCTACAGCCGTAAGTTGTCACTGCGCGATAAGAGCCTGTTGATGGTCAACGCGCTTTTCATCGGCCTGGCCATTTTTGCCAACCTGGCGTTTGAGGAAATCGGTTTTGATCTGTATGTGGTGGCGCTGCTGGCGGCTTTATCGCTGGGGTTGATGTGGCGCAAGGGCAACCAACCGTTAGTCATTTACTACAGCGTGGCTTACACGTTGGGGCTGATAGCAACCGGTGTGACGATAGTGATGTGAGTTCTAAAGGTGACAATCACTTAAGCCTACTATATTTTTTGCATACGTCATTTATTTATATATCAATGCCATTAACCGCCACCCCAACCCTTGGATGCGGAATCTCTACCTGCAACAGCAAGCCGCCGCCGGGTTGGTTTTGCAGCCGCAGTCGGCCACCGAGCAGCGCTACCCGCTCGCTAATACCGAGCAGTCCGTAATGCTCTTGTGCGGCCAGTTCCGACAGATCGAAGCTGTCTTTTAGCCCCTTTCCGTTATCGGCTACCGAGATGAGCAAGGTTCGAGGTGAGGTGTGTTTAAGCCGAATCTCGATGGCGCTGGCCCGGGCGTGCTTGCGGATGTTGCTCAACCCTTCCTGCACAATCCGAAAAATCGACAGTTCAATGGCTTCGGGCAGCCGGCCCAGTTTGGTATCAAGCTCCAGAGAAACGGCTATGTTGTGGCGTTCGCTCCAATCTTGGGTGTACGATTGCAGCGCCGCGCCTAAGCCCAGGCTATCGATAGTTGGTGGGCGCAGGTTGCCGCAGATGCGGCGCAGGTCATCGACCATTTGGCGAATGCTGGTGCGCACATCCTCCAATTCTTCGACCATAGCCGGTGACTCATCGCCGCTTGACTCGATCTCTTCTAACTGGTAGTTGACACTCAGCAGGTCTTGGATGACCTGATCATGCAGTTCGCGGGCCAAATGCTTGCGTTCCTGTTCGCGCTCGGTTAAGAGGCGGCGTTGGGCGGCCTGGAGGGCCAGGTTGGCCTGATCGAGTGCCTCGACCTGCTCGGCCAAGCGATCGACTAGCTGTTGGTTGAGCGTATCGCGCTCGACCAGACTGCGCTCGAGCATGGCTTGCTGGCTGCGCAGGCTTTCGGCTTGTTGGCGGGCCTGGTAGTAGTTATCCAAAGCCCAGATGGCGGGGGTAATTTGATGCGGCCCGGCGACACCGACCAGTTCGGCCACAATAGCTTCACGGCTGGTTTCATCGGTGCGGTGATCGGCCACAATTTGGCCGTTGCGGAGAGTAATGATTCGGTCGGTGACGGCAAAGAGATGTTCCAAGTTTTTGCTGCTAAAAACAACAGAAACCCCTTCGCGCTGCCAACGCTGGATCAAGGACAGAAGGCGCTGCTGGTAGGCATAACTCAGCAACACCGTCGGCTCATCGATAAAAACTAATTTTGCCGGATTGGTCATCGCCTGGGCGATGGCCACAAGCTGGCGCTGTTCGGCTGAAAGGTTGGAGACTTTTTCGTGCAAGGAGGGGAAGTAGAGGCCCAGTTCGTGCAGAATACGCTCGGCCTCAACATCCATGCGCGACTGGCTGGGAATTTTCAGCAGTTGGCTGAGTTTGGGCCAGCCGCGCTCTTGCCCCAAAAAGATGTTGGTAATAATATCGAGATTTTCAGCCAAAACAGGTTCTTGATGAATAACCTCGATGCCGAAACGGCGGGCTTGAAAAGGCCAGTGTAGGCGTTTGCCTTCGATATAAACCTCCCCTTCATTAGGGGTATGTAGGCCGGCCAGCAGCATTGCCAGCACCGATTTGCCGGCCCCGCTTCGACCGGCCAGGCCAACAACTTCGCCGGGGCAAACTTCAAAACTCACACCCTCCAATACCGACAATCGGCCAAAACGTTTGGAGAGGTTGAGCACTCGCAGGAGTGGTTCCACAAAAAGACCTTAACTATACGTATGTAACTTAAGCAACGGCTAAAGCGCGTTCTAACGATTGCGCCGTAAGCGGCTTGGTAATGCAGGCACTGGCTCCAATTTCACGCAGCGACCAGGTGATGTCTGATAGCTGAAATGAGGTAAGGATAATAACGGGTGCCGAACAAAAACTGGTGGCCTCTAGTCCGTTCAAGGCGGGAGGGTCCAGATCCATAAGAATAACG
>JAGRBY010000961.1 GCA_020433835.1 Anaerolineae bacterium
CAGGTTTTTACTCTAGAAGTGAAATATGCTCTTTAGTGAGCCTTCTTTAGTAAGAAATGAAGCGCATTAACCGAAAAACCTGGTTTCTTACCTGGTGTTAGTAGTATTAGGAGAAACTTTACATGGTTACAAAGAGCAAAGTTATGAAGATCCTGGGTGGGCTTCTTCTGGTCGGTATTGTAGTTTTGGTAGGCATACAGCTCATTCCGGTTGATCGAACCAACCCGCCGGTTGTGCACGAACCGAATTGGGACTCGCAAGCAACCCGCGACTACGCCGAACGGGCCTGTTTCGATTGTCACAGCAACGAAACAACGTGGCCCTGGTACAGCTATGTTGCACCTATCTCGTGGTTTGTAGCCGATCACGTCCACGAAGGCCGATCTAAGTTCAACGTATCGGAATGGCCTTCCGGCGAAGGTGATGAAGCCGCCAAAGAGGTACGCGAAGGCGGGATGCCTTTATGGGAATATACGGTGCTCCACCCGGATGCTAAATTGACCCAGGCCGAACAGAGCGAATTTATTGCTGGTTTGGAGAAAACGTTTGGCTCAGAGGCGAATGAGGGAGCCGAACATGGCGACGATGAAGGGCTGCGTGCCGAATCGGATAATGAGGTAAAAGACGGGGACGACTAAATCGTCAAGTTTTACACTGCGTATGTCATTTCGCAGCCAAAGGACGAGAAATCTCTACAGCCTTCGGTTATCAAAAACGTTCTGAGAGATTTCTCGCTCCTTCGTCGCTCGAAATGCCATGCAACGCGTAGTTTTATATCCCCGGGTCAGTCCCTATCCACGGACAAGACCTGTCAGGTTTTCGTAATTATCTTTCAAAGAAGATCAACCTAATCCGGCCATTTACCTCAATTAATGTTTAATTTGAAAATCTGACAGGTCTGATGTGAGCAACTTGGGATACAGGAGTAAATCACAATGACAAACAAAGCAACTATAAATTTTTGGCTCGATAGTCTTCTCTTTGGGCTTTTTATACTGACGGTCACTGTCGGCCTGCTTTTGTGGCAGGTTATGCTCGGCGGACGCGGTAATCAAGAGGCTCCCTTTTTAGGGGTGACTCAGCATGATTGGGTTATCATCCACGTCTGGGTTGCGATGGGACTGCTCATCGGTTCGGTCATGCATCTCATCCTCCATTGGAGGTGGATTACATGCATCGCCGGTCGTATCTTCGGCAAAGTGGCCGAGCAAGCTCGCTGCAACTTTTGGCTCGATGGACTGCTCTTGGTCGTTTTCGCGCTGGTCAGCATTTCCGGGCTGCTCCTTGAATTTGTCTTGCCGAGCGGCGGTTTTCAAGGTGGGCGTAATCTGTTTTATAATACCCTTTTCCTGACCCTGACCCGCCACGGGTGGCGTGATTTACACCTATGGTCAGCCCTGCTTTTTGTAGCTGTTTTGACGGTTCATGGGGCATTGCATTGGCGTTGGATAACGTGTACCGTTCGGCGTCAGGTAAAAGCCATCCTCCACAAGCCGAAAGCGTTCGCTGTTGGCTAATAGCATTGCAAAGAGATTTTTATGGAAGAACGTAAAACATCACGACAATTTTTTACCGGTGAACGGCTTCTCTTCATCGGACTACTTGTTCTCGGGCTGCTGCTGATTGGGTTTTTTGGCCTGCGCGCCACCTTCTCCTATATCCGCATCCAGCAGACCGGCCTTGATCCGGGCGTAACCGATGTGGAGGCTATCCGAGGTTGGATGACCGTTCCTTACATTGCCAAAGCCTACCAGGTGCCCGAAACGTTTATTTTCGAGCAGCTCGCTATTCCGGCTGAGGGCAATCGCAAGAAAAGCTTGCGTGAACTTAATCGCGAACAGACGCCGGGCGAGCAAGCCACAATGATAGAGAATGTCAAAGCTGCCATCCGTCTCTATCAAACAGAGCATCCGTCTAGCGGCGGAGGTGATCCATGACCGATATCAACATCACCGATTTTCTGCTAACGGCGATTATCAACTATGGGGCCTTCGCTTTTGGCGCGACCCTGGTGTTGGGGGGCTTGGGTGTACCCGTACCCGGCTCGCTGGCGGTCATCGCTGTTGGCGGGTTTGTGCGGCAGGGAATTATCGATTGGCCCAGTGCTGTTCTGTTTGGGGTGGCGGGGGCCGTGTTGGGCGATAGTATCAGTTACGGTCTCGGCCGTTTTGCCGGAGAGTGGATCGAACGTCGCTTTGGTCATTCGACTGTTTGGCAAAATGCGCAAGCAACCTTTCAAAAGCGCGGCGGGCTGGCGATTTATCTGACGCGCTGGCTGCTGACCCCCATTGCTATTCCCACCAACCTTATTGCCGGTGGCAGCCGCTATCCGTTTTGGCGATTTCTGATCTATGATCTCGGCGGCGAGGTTACCTGGATTGTTCTCTTTGGCGGATTGGGTTATGCTTTTGGTAGTCAGTGGGAGTTAATTAGCCAATTTATCAGCGATTTCAGCGGTTTGCTGGTGGGGGTGGTTATTTTTGCCGGCGGCATCTACGGGCTGTTTCGCTATCGGCAGCGTAGAGCGGCAACGGATAAACAAGAAGCGATAGCGTCTTGAGGGTACCATGACTCGAATTCTGGTTGTAGACGATGATCAAAAAATCGTGCGGCTCATCCGCTCTTACTTG
>JAGRBY010000962.1 GCA_020433835.1 Anaerolineae bacterium
ATTGGTAGAGTTTTATTATGGTTTGTTTCATGAGAATCGTAGGAGTGATTAAAAAAGAAGGGCGCGGAACTCTTCATTCCGCGCCCCAGTATACTAGAAAATTACCCTGTCGCCAACCTCAATCAGTTCAGCGGAGGAATTTCAGCAGTCGGGTCGAACCCTTCCACCAGGAAGTCCATACAGATGGTACATGGTTCGCGCCCGGTGATGTCAAAGGCGGCCATATAGCCTTCCGATAATCCTTCCAGATCAGACTGGGTCAAACTCACCCCGGCCGGAACCACTTCGTTGCCTTGGTTGTCGTTGATGGGGCCGGTGAAAATATCGAAGCGGGTGAACTCGTCGGCTTGCATCTGGCCCAGCAACTCTTGAACTTGCGGAATAACCGATTCAGGGACGCTGGGGTATGGCTCCTGACCTTCCATAAAGCCATAGAGGCCCAGCATACCGTCGGCGGCCGAGCCATAATAGTCTTCAGGAACCCAAGTGCCATCCTGCACACCTTTGACGATATCGGTGTAAATCGGCCCCCAGTTCCAGTAGGGTACGGTTAAACAGCTGGCTTCCAAGCCAAAGCAGGCGTTTTCGCTGTCATAGGCGATACCGGTTAGACCGCGTTCACCGGCGGCTTGGACCGGGCCGGGGGTATCAGACCCGGTAATAATCACCGTTGCGCCCGCATCCAGCATCGACTCAGCCGCTTCGCGCTCCAGAACGGGATCGAACCAGGTGAAGATCCAGCGGATGTCCATTACGCAGTCGGGGCAGGTTTGTTTCATACCCAGCGCCGCCGCATTTGACAGGCGGATAACTTCGGCAATGGGGAACGGCGCGATAATACCGACGCGGTTAGAGCCGTCTTCGGCGGCTTTGGCGCCGGCAACCATCCCGGCCAGATATTTCATTTGTTCCATAGACCCCATGATGTTGCCATAGTTGGTGTCATTTTTCTTTTGGCCGGTGACGTGAATGAAGGCGGTATCGGGAAACTCTTCAGCGACGACGCCCGTCGGGTCCATATAGCCAAAGGAGGTGGTGATGATGACATCAAATCCCTGGCGAGCCAGGTTACGAATAACCCGTTCAGCGTCGGCGCCTTCAGGGACGCTTTCCAGGTAGGCGGTATTTACGCTATCGCCCAGAGCATCTTCCAGGTAGAGGCGACCTTGGTTGTGCGCATAGGTCCAACCACCATCGCCGATGGGGCCAACATAAACAAAGGCCACGTTCGTTTTGCCTTCTTCAATAGTGGGCATTTGAATCGAGTCGACGTCGGCGGCTTCGGCAGTTTCCGGGGCCAGACCCAAAACGCTTTCAGCGTAGGTGGCGCTGGGGATACACAGTTTCCAACCCGGCTCGATGACATTAACATCGTCTACAGTGGCGTAGCTGCTGTCAACGGCAGCTTTAGCATTGGTCGCTTCGGCAATGGCCGGGTAGGTCAGCACGTCGCCAAAGGCTTTTTCGGCAATTTTCGACAGCCAGTCATCGGCCTGGACAATCACGTCCGACTCACAGACAACGCCGCCGGCATCGTCAGTCATCGATTCGTCCATAGCCTCTTCGGTGGCTTCCATCATGACTTCCTCGGTCGGTTCGGCGGTGGCTTCCATCATCATTTCTTCGGTGGGTTCCGCCGTCGCTTCCATCGTCGCTTCTTCAGTTGGCTCGACGGTCGCTTCTACGGTCGCTTCTTCGGTCGGCTCGGCGGTTGGATCTTGAGCCAGAGCGAGCGAGGGCATAAGTAGTAAAAAGATAAATAATACTGAGGTTGTTATAATTTTGTGCAAAAGGTTCATATAGGCTTTCTCCTTACGAAAATGGTTGGATTAGTTTGGTTGGTTAGGTGGTTAGTTAGTTGGGCTGGTTTTTAATTAGCCGCCCCCCAACAAACCAACACGAAAAGATAGTTCGGTATCTTCTCACCCGGCTTCTTACCTTTTGGGCAAGAAAATTAGACCTGATTCATAAGATTAACAGGATTAAAATACGGTTAAAGCATTTTGTAAATCCTGTTAATCTTGTTTAAAAACCTTCTAATTCCGGTTTGGCTGGGTCAGGAGTCAAAAATTAATTTTTTGACTCCTGATATTTCAATGTAATCAGCGGTTTATGGTTCAGCCGTGGGTTCGACAGTGGGTTCCATGGTCGCTTCCATGGTCGGTTCCATCGTGGCTTCCATGGTCGCTTCCATGGTCGGTTCCATCGTGGCTTCCATGGTCGCTTCCATAGTAGCTTCCATAGTAGCTTCCATAGTAGCTTCCATGGTGCCTTCCATCATCATTTCTTCGGTCGGTTCGGCGGTCGCTTCCATCACGGGTTCTTCAGTGGCTGTCGCCGGAATACACAGTTTCCAACCGATTTCGATAATGTCAACGTTCTCAACGGTGGCGTAGCTGCTGTCTACGGCGGCTTTGGCATTGGTAGCGTCAGCAATCACTTGATAAGCTAAGACATCGCCCAGGAATTTTTCGGCAATTTTTGACAGCCAATCATCGGCCTGAACGATCACATCAGTATCGCAGACAACGCCGCCAGCGTCGGCCGGCATGGCTTCCATGGTGCCTTCAGCGGTCGGTTCCATCGTGGCTTCCATCGTGGCTTCCATCGTGGCTTCCATAG
>JAGRBY010000963.1 GCA_020433835.1 Anaerolineae bacterium
GCCTGAACTGATCCCCTTCCCCCAAGTTCCTGCCGTTCCCAGACCACACTATTCCCTGGCCTTAACAGGCTGAATGTGGCGAAACCTGTACATATATTCTAAGAAGTAATCCCTATCTTTAAACCAATCTAATACCCACCCCTCAAAATGGTGATCTTGATGCCACCTTTATGAGCATGAAACTGCCGGCACGATGCCGGCGTTTTTTGTTGGGCAAGGAGCAAGCGATATGAAAACAACCCATGTGATCCAGTTTGGCCAGCTAGAGCAATTTGTCGCCGAGCCATCGTGCCAGGGCAGCATCGTGCGTGTGGTGGCGCTGGACGTGACGGAAAGCGTTTCATCGCAGATTCCCGGATTACGCACGGCCAGTGTCGGCGTACATGTGCGTGCGATAAACGACGACGGGCATATTCTGGCCTGTTATCTCCCTGTGGTCAGCGTGCAGTTGTTCAACGGCCGTCGCCAAGGCGATCCCACCTGGCAGCAGTACGATGAAGCTTGGGAGAAAGCAGAAGCTCTCAAGGAACGGGTCATCGCTTACCTGGAACAGGTCGCAGCCGAAAAAGGCTTCGCTGTCCGCGCCGCCGGCGTCATTGACATCGGCGAGACACGGCCGTTACGAGCTACCTGGAAATCCGACCCTGCCCTGGCCGGGCGAGGTTAGCGGGAGTGGCAAATGGAGGCTTTTATGACCGATGCTCTGGTACAAACAGTTGAAACCTTTCACGCGCCACAGTGGGGATCTGTGACCTACCTGAAGGTGTACACACCAGACTATAAGCCTTTGAGTTGGCTGCAAGTGTGGCAAGCCTTCACGGACGTGTATCCTGACCGCTGGGCAATTGAGTTGTATCCGCCGGCGAAGGAGTTGGTGAATGACACGCATGTCTATCATCTCTGGATGTTGCCGGAGGGGTGGATGCCCCTTGACCGGATGAACCTGGCGGCAAAACATCGGGCATGGAACCGATTCCACCCTTAAAAGGTTTGAGCACACCGAACACTATTTTGTTCTTGAGAGACCGTATCCATGGATAAACAGCTAATTTCCCAACCCGCAACGAGTAGCAGCAGCGGCCAGATACAGCCGTTTGCCGTCCTGGAGCCTTACGATACCGGCCGCCAATGCGTGTGTGCCGATTGCCAGGGGAGTTTCATCGGCCGGTATGTGATCGAAGGCAAAGGTCACAAACAGACGAAACGCGCCCACCCCGAAGCGCAGTGCAGCCAGTGCGATTGCCGCCTGGTGAACGATGAACTCCATCCCTGCCCTGACTTTGACAACCCTCGCTCCGGCATTCGCTATACAACAGGCGCGCCTGGGGCCGCCGGCGTTACCCGGCTGGATTGGTATGCCATCGACCGGTTACAAACGTTTTTTCCTGGCATCACCATCGACCAGATGTTTGCCATCGCCCCGGAGATTGATCTCTACCTGCGCCTGCGTGAAGTCTTTCCGGAGGCAGCGCTGGGCTGGTTACAACAGGTCCGCGCCAGCCTGATTCCGGCCACCTGTCCACACTGTGGGCAATCGCTCCCCTTGGTGCCGGTTCCGTCACCAGAGGTAAAGCTCACGCCTGCCCATCCCCCTGCGCCAAACAGACCAACGGCTCGCCTGCTTCGCCATCGCGGCCGGTTTGGGTCAGAATCTGCTCCGGAATCTCTTTCCCTTTTCTGAGAAACCAGCGTGCCCCCAGCTGCCTTCAGATGGTGAATGACTATCTAAACGACAAAAGCCCGGCCAAACCGAGCTTTTGTTTTGAACCTGTTTCCCCTCTGCTAGAAAGGTCCGGTTCGTGTCCCTCAAATTTTCTATACCGCCAGTGCGGACTATAGCAGTGTGTGACTATTATATCACAGGAGCCATGTGCCACGGATGGCCGAAAGAGCCTACCGTCATAGCGAGTTCAGTGTACGTAAAAGCCAGCCCGCCTCCGGCTAACGCCAAGCGGCTAACGCCGCCGATGGGATGAGGTTTGCCTGGGCCATGTACCAGGCCACCCCATTATCCCATCCTAAGAGACGGAGGTGAACTATGCCCGTTATCAAGGTATATCACAACCCCAACTTCCTAGATTATCGAGGCCAACATACTGGTATTGTGCCCCCTATCCGGCCGGTGGCCACAGTAGAGGTGCCGGAAGAAACGCCAGGCGAACAGGCGTTGGAAACCGCTTACCGGCAAACCCAACATCTGGATGCTTCCTGGTGGGACAATGTCGGAGTCATGCTGCACGTTCGCAGCACATCTGTAGGCGACGTGTTGGCTGATGAACAGGGAAACCTGTTTGTCGTTGAGAGCATGGGTTTTCGGCCATACCGACCCAGGGCCATTCGTCCCTACCATCAATTAGCTGAGGTCTACCGGCTGCTGGATGAGGCTCTGACGCGAGCCAGCACCGGCCAGATCGTCGCCGTCGCCAGTCAGGCGCGGAACACTATCCTACATGCCCTGGAAGCGGAAGGCTATCCCAACGGCGAAGTGCCCGTTCTCGCCTGGGATAACGCCCAACCTGGTGACCTGGTAGGTGGCCCATACATGGGCGGCCCCGATACCGGATTGTTTCGCGTTATTGCTCGGAAATTGCGTCCCAAATGGCGCGCCAAAAGACTACTGG
>JAGRBY010000964.1 GCA_020433835.1 Anaerolineae bacterium
AATATAGTGATGATCTGTCTCATAGAGAAGCGTTTGAGATAATTGTATGGACAAGTGGGAAGCTTGAATTTTTGGATGCAGATAGGATAAGACCACGCACGCAGGTGATAAGCACCCTCAGCGAAATTTATTCAACCATAGCTCACGTTTTAGGCCGTAATGATATCTTACAGGCCCCGCCGGAGAAACGAGACGAAATTGTTCACACTGTATTATCTCAGCGACGGACATTATTAATTGTAGATAATTTAGAAACTATAGATGATGATCTCGTCACTTCATTTTTGCTAGAATTGCCCGCGCCAACAAAAGCGATTGTGACGACTCGACACGATATCCCCGCCAGTTTTCCCGTAGAACTCTCCAATTTACCGCAAACCGACGCATCGAAGTTAATTAGAGACCATTGTAGCCACAGAAATATTGTATTACCCAAAGACAAGGAGAAAACACTTTGTCAGCGGACGGATGGTATTCCGTTGGCTATTATTTGGAGTGTTTCGCAAATTGCGCGTGGTTACGAGGTAGATACAGTACTTGAGCGGTTGAAGGATTCTGAAGAAGATCTGTCTCAATTTTGCTTTAAGAAGATTGTGGATGATCTAAAGGCTTCTCAATTTGATGCTTATAGCATGTTGTTAGCGCTATCTCTCTTTGCTGACTTCGCAAATCGTAAAACTTTAGGCTATATGATTGGATTAGATAACAATTGTCTTGAAGATGTTGTGAGGCGAGATAACAACCTGGCTGACTTAGTAAAATATTCATTGGTTAATAAAATCGATAACAAATTTCGAATGTTGTCGCTAACCAGGTCGTATGCTCGCGCACAATTGTCAAAAGAGCCAAACCTTGAGATAACATTGCGTCGCAGATGGCTTAACTACTTCAATAATTTGCTTTTACTAACCGATCACTTAAATTTTGAACTTTTAGACCTTGAACATGGTAATATAGCAGATGTTATCGAGTGGTGTTGGAGAAATGGACACATTAGTGATTTTCTTGAATTTGTAGATCGGTTCTCGTCGTTTTTATGGGCCAGAGGCTATTGGGCTGAGAATGAGGAGTTGTTAAGTAAAGCCCTTGAGTACACAGATGATCTTAAGCAATTGGAGAAACCTAAAGCCAAATTGAATGTACATCTAGCCTATATTTTGTCAGTTAACAAAAAATATAAGGAAGCTGAAGAAGCTTGCCAAAGGTCACTTGCCATACTTAAAACGTTTGATGACACAGATGCTTATGTGGGAGCCTTGAGCGTACTTGGTTATATATACATTCAAAAAGACAGTTTAGAAGATGCGGAGGAGGTATTAAGGGAAGGTTTGAAACTTGCTCATGTTGACACACTACAGGACAAAGGTTTACGGGCACGCATTTTAAGAAATCTTGGTCAAATCTACTCAGAAAAGAAAATTTACAATAAAGCTATGAAATTTCTCGACGAGGCACTCGGAGTCTTTGAGAAATACGAAATTAAAAATGATCAATATTCTTATACGTATCGCCTCGCCGGAATAACTGCTATGAAACAAGGCAAAACTGTTATGGCGAGAAATTTCTTAGAAAAGAGTTTGGATCTTGCCACTGAGTTCAAAGTACCTATTGATATTAATCGGGCTATGCATGAACTGGCTCATCTTGAAGCCTCTGTTGGAAACAAGAACCGAGCTTTAAATCTTGCGGAACAAGCAAAAAAAGGACACATGGAACTTGGAGATATAGCCGGTATTGTGGAAATGCAAACGCTTATTGATAAACTTGAAGTTGAGGCACGTTAATAGATAGACGAATGGTTCGTGGTTGGGGGAGTAAAGGGTAAATTATGAATAATTAAGGGTGAATGAATTGAGGGGATGAAGGGACAAAGGCTCTGCGGGTTGTGGGTTTGGCACGTGGGGCCTTTTTGAATTATGAATTAGGAGGAATGAATTATGAGTTTTTTTTACTTTTTACAAAAGCCAGTTGAGGTTATGACGAATTCCTGGTTGTTGACAGGGGTAGTTATATTGGTTTAGAATGGTGTAGGATTGGATAGTAAGCAGCGTATTCCCGACTTATGAGGCGTTATATTGCCGAATGAGCACCATTTGGCCAGAAGCGTCATACCTTGATTTTACGTCTTTCAATGAGGTAGTTGAGTATCATAGCTATGACCACAGACTGTATAGCCACCAGTAGTTTATTGATGTGGGATTATTTGTGTAAGTCTTGAAGAAGATAAAGATAAGGAAAGGGACATATGAAAGCTGAAGAATTACGGTCACTGCAACAACCGCTTAAAGCACGTTATCAAGAACAACCGCAAGCGGCCTTGATTACCCTTGAAGCCCAAGGTCGTCTTGGTGAAAATGTCACGTGTAAGGTGGAAACGGGCAAGGCGCTTGTGGAAGCAGGCTTGCACCCAGCCACAGGCGGGGATGGGATCAGTGCTTGCTCAGGAGATATGCTCCTTGAAGCTTTGGTTGCCTGTGCCGGGGTAACTTTATGTGCGGTGGCAACTGCCATTGGGATCGAGATACGCGATGGAATCATCAAAGCCGAAGGGGATTTAGATTTTCGGGGGACGCTGGGGGTATCAAAAGAGGCCCCGGTAGGGTTTCAGAAAATACGGCTT
>JAGRBY010000965.1 GCA_020433835.1 Anaerolineae bacterium
ATAATATGAAGAATATATTTCTGAACATCACGCATAAAGAAATCGGTCCACATATGGCTGTAAAAATTGAAGCGGGTGCTTAAACGATAGCTGCTGGTGAAATGTAAGATGACTTTGTTGTCGCTCACCGGCTCGATGGTGTACGTGCCTTCAACCACATCAAAATAGCGACCGCCAATTTCCCGTAGCGGCACATTTGTACCGCTAACAGCCGTGGTATCGGCTTCCATGTGCATACTGTAGCTTTGGGGCGGCTGCCAGCGGCTAATGCGCTCGATAAAGGCCAAATTATTTTCCCATTGGCCGCGCCGCACGCCGCCCACGCCATCAAACGTTAGCGTGGCCTGCTGCGGGCGCGGTAAACCGGCCAAATGGAAGAAACTAAAGCGATGTTCGGCCTCGCTAATCGGGGCCACGCGTGTAATTTGGCCCCAGACCGTTTCGGCGTCGGCTTCGACCTCAATTTGGGTATGCACGCTGCGCAGCGCGTCTTGTTGGGGAAATTGGGCTTCGATGGGTGAAACAAAGAAGGGCAGCAACATAAATACCAGCGCTAAAGTTGTTTTCGACTGCGTTGAAGCCTCGAATGCCGCCAAAAACCAACATGTTAGCAGCCCCCCGGCTGTAGCCATGAAAAAAAAGAGGGGGATGACCATGACAATGCAAATCCAAACTTCCCACGTTAATAACACGGCCGCAATTGAAAAAATAAGGCAGGGAATCCAGGGGGCGAAGAAGGCATAACCCCAATGGGTGCGAAAACGGCGCGGCGCGAAGAATTGGGTGCAAACGCCAATGGCCAGCGGCACAAAAAAGAGAAAACCAACGCTAACCGTGCCAAAAATGTCGGAAAATTGCTCGCTGCCGTAGGCTAGCCGCACGCACAGGCCATAACCGGCAGTCATCATAAAACTAAAGAGAATCGGCACCAAAACTTTGTATTTTGACACAATCTGTTTCCTTATCAGCTTGAGATGATGGGTGTTGACGCCTTATCTGCCGCTTTTACGGCGTAAGACAGGCGCAAGATAGCGTAAAGCACCGTATAAGAGGCCTATTCAGGCGGATCGATTCTTTTTTCTGTGGGAATCGATCCGGTGCTGCCGGGTGGTTGTACTATAATCGTTATACAACAAAGTAGGGAAAAGTTCAACAAAATTTTAGCGAGGGTTAGGCTTGAACTGCTGCCAAACGATCTTTCAACAGCTTAATTGAATAATGACCGCCCCATTTCAGTTGAGGTGTGCGGTTAACATCATATATAAGCTGGTATAAGTCAATCACGTTTGTTCCGCCGCGATAAACAATGAGATATTGATACATAAAGGCCAGATCATTCATTGAGCCTAATACGCTTTTGTCGATTTTGTGAGGGGCAACGCGTTCTGCCTGCAAATTGGCTTGCAGCCAGTTTCTAAACAGCACGCCTATGTCGGCTAAATCTTTTTTCTCGTACTCTACCAGAATAGAGTACAACATGGCCACGTTGACAAACATAATAGACTGGGTGTGGTAACTTTGAAGATATTGACGAACCAATCGCCCAGAAGCAAGGTATTATCTTCTCTTACCCACAACTACCCTGTTTCAATAAAAAAACTACCTAAATGAGTAGGGGCGGGCCATAGCCGGAGTGCTATACTGATTAGTGAAAAGATATACATCATTTACTATCAGTAGCTCTGCACTAAACCGTGGTGAAGAAAAATTAGACAGAACCTACGGCATGATTTACCGAATGATGGCCGATAAAATCGTAATAATCGTGTTAATTCTGTCGATTATTTGGTCGATCTTCCGTCGTTCTCACATTTCCACGGTTTAATTCTATCAAAAAGACAGTTATACCCTATAAAGGAGTATTATAATGAATCCGCTACTACAAATAAAAGAATACGGCCAGAGTATCTGGCTCGATTACCTTAGCCGCGATATTTTAGAATCCGGCGAACTAAAAAACGTAATTGGCAGTGATGGCGTCTGCGGCCTCACCTCAAACCCGGCTATCTTCCAAAAAGCCATCGCCAATAGCAATATGTATGATGATACCATCCATCGCTTAGCTTTGATGGGGCACGATGACGATACTATCTACCAATCGCTAGTAGTTAGCGATATTCAAGACGCCGCCGACGAATTTAAGGCCGTTTATATGAACACCGACGGCCAAGACGGGTATGTTAGCTTAGAAGTGTCTCCGCACCTGGCGCACGATACCAAAGGCACCATAAAAGAGGCTCGCCGGCTGTGGACCGCCGTCAATCGGCCCAATCTCTTCATTAAAGTACCGGGTACGGCAGCTGGTATCCCGGCCATTCGCCAATTAATTAGCGATGGCATTAACGTTAACGTTACGCTCTTATTTGGCCTGCCGCGCTACAATGCGGCGGCGCAAGCCTATATCGATGGTTTGATGGACCGTTTTAATTCCGGGCACACAATCGACAACGTCTATTCCGTCGCCAGTTTCTTCTTAAGCCGCATCGATGTCTTGGTTGACGACAAGCTGGACAAAATTATTGATAACGGCGGCCCCAGAGCCGAAATTGCTAAACAATTGCGCGGTCAGGTGGCTATTGCCAACGCCAAGCAAGCCTATCAAATGTACAAACAGATTTT
>JAGRBY010000966.1 GCA_020433835.1 Anaerolineae bacterium
TTTAAACTAGATTCAGACGGCAAGCTAGAAAGACTAGACTATGACTCAGAAATCTCAAACAGTGATATTCTTTGGTAGCGGCCCCGTAGCTGCCAAGTCGCTGGATATGCTCGTTAAATGGCAGCCCGTTACAGCTGTCGTTACCAAAAATAGGCCAAAACACCATAAAGACCCTGCACCCGTTGAAGAGCTAGCCAAAAAACTTGGTCTAGATGTTTATTTTGCCGACACCAAAAGCGAGCTTGACGAAATAGTGGATAGTGGCAAATTACCAAAGGTAAAGCTTGGCATTGTTATAGATTACGGAGTAATAATTAGCGAACAGACAATAAAATGCTTTGAACTTGGAATTGTTAATAGCCATTTTAGCCTGCTGCCAGAGTGGCGTGGTGCCGACCCAATTACTTTTTCGTTACTTAGCGGACAAGACAAAACTGGCATAAGTATTATGCTGATAGACAAGGGTATGGACACAGGCCCATTACTGGGGGTCTCGGAATTATCAATCAGTCCAGACGAAACAAATCAAACCTTAACTGAAAAATTAATCCAACTTAGTGATATTACATTACAAGATTTACTACCTAAATATATTAATGGGGTGTTAAAAACTTACAAACAAGAAGATAAAATATCGACCTATTCTAGCATGTTATCTAAAAAATCAGGCATTTTAGACCCTAAAAAAACGCCAAGCGAACTAGTACGTGAAGTGCGCTCTTATATAGGCTGGCCAAATTCTCGAATATGCTATAAAGATTTATGGCTCACAATCACCAAAGCCGTAGCATCAGATACTAAAGCCCCTTTAGGTCATCTGGTAATAGTAGGCAATCAACTGCATTTTGGTTGCAATAATGGGTCAATAATAATCAAGCAGCTTAAACCTGCTGGTAAAAATATTATGTCCGCCAGTTCATTTATTAATGGCTATTCAAGTTTAATAGAGAAATAAAAAATCATCACGTAAATTAGCGATGATTTTTTATTTAAAACCTAGTCTACTGAGCAGGTTGATCGTCAGCGGGTTGTTGCGATGCAGACACAATCTGATCGGCATTAGATTTTATTTCACTCTTTAGGGTTTCAAGCTCGTTCTTGACTACATCTTTGTAGTTTGGTGAGTTGGTTTCTAGCCACCTTAAAGCACCCTCTTGGTCTTTTGCTTCCATTAGTTGCTCAAACTCTAGTAATTGAGCATCTGTAAGCTCTGCGGCAAGCTTAGTGCCTACACGCATTTCTAGCGTTTCAACTATCTGGGCGACCATGGCTTTCTTTTCTTCTTCACCTAAAGCCCCCAAGCCTAGTTCTTCTAAAAATTTATTATCTATCTTCATAAAGTCTCCTTATGGTCTTATTTTAACATTATTCTACCTTTAGCCGACCTTATTGAGGGACATTTTTGAAAATTATAAACTATTTATACATCAAGCCTGAGATATTTCTTGAATTCTATTATTACCAACCTCTAGGCTCATCTCAACATTATTTATCGCCCTAGCGGGTTCTCCGCTTCTGTCTTCTGTATCATAGAATAAGTAGCGACCGTCCTCAGATATTCCACCATAATATAACTCTACTGGCTCATTGCCATTACTGCCATATAGCGGTCTGAAACTGTACCTTGTGCCATCTTCGAATACCATATTGCCGACTCTGTCTCCGGAACTAGATTCAGAGTTAGGAGCTTCTTGTGGTGCTACTGGTGGGGTTGGCATACCTTCTTCAGTGCTGCTACTATCAGGTGCTGGAGTAGCATCTGAAGAGTCTACAGCTTCTCCTGCTGGTGTTACAGGGTCTTCACCACTACGATCGGCACTGTTTACTGGTTCTTCTGCATTAGCTGCAGGAGTACCGCTTGAGTTTGGATCGGTTGTTATACCCCCGTGACTAAGTTTAGATCTTAATTCCTCAATGGTGTATTCTATGATTTGCACTTCGCCTCTAAAATTCCTGCCCGCAAATCTGTACTTTTCATCAACAAAGCCCTGAAAAGCACATTGTGTTAGCTGATCTCCATGTGCTCTTGTTATGATATACTGCTCGTCGGTCATTTTTAAATCATCTATATTCGTCACAACCCTAGGCAGATTGGATCCGTTTTCACTACCTCCTTCATTATCGTCTACATTAGAAGTCTCAGGGCTATTAGTTACAGATTGTTCTGGAGGGGGTGTAGGTAGATCTGTTGAGGAAGGTGCGCCTTCAGTAGTGCTATCGCCTCTT
Organism: Anaerolineae bacterium; assembly: GCA_020433835.1. The sequence goes on from JAGRBY010000966.1 coordinate 2,227, forward strand.
GCTGTAGCGTCTGGGTTACTAGGCTGGCTGTCACTTGCTTGAACGCTTGACCTTGGACGGCTTGAGCTAGGCCTTACTATAGCCGGGTTGTTTCCCCGTGAATTGTTACTTGTTGACGATGAGGCTGGAGTTCTAGCCTGTCTAATATTAGTAGATTCTGCAGCTTGCCTTGCTGCTGCGCCACCAATTAACCCGCCAGATACCCAACCGGCTATGGTTGCTAGTACGTTATGGCTAAGTGTCTCAGTAACGGTGGTCGTACCCGGATTGTTGACGATTGTGCTACCCCAATCTTGTTGATTAACCATCCACTGGACGATATCTCTAATGCCTTCATTAGACAGGCTTCCAGCACCTTCTACAGCATGAGTCATACCATCTCCAA
>JAGRBY010000967.1 GCA_020433835.1 Anaerolineae bacterium
AGAGGCCCGGGAACGGTATGCTGATATTATGAGCATGTTGGTCGACCTGCGGCATGCGTTGACTCCGGGCAGTACTGCCGCCACCTTAGCCGTTAGTAAAAGCCAAGCTGAGGAAGCCCGTCACGTTGCCACAATGCTGGAACTCCCGGACCTGGAAAATCCATACAAGGGCTTGCGACCTTTCTCTGAGGCCGATGCCACCAATTTCTTTGGTCGCGAGACCTTAATTCAAGAATTATTGGCCCGCTTAGCCGACGCCACAGACCTATCTCGATTTCTGGCCGTGGTTGGCCCCAGCGGTAGCGGCAAATCTTCGGTGGTGCGGGCTGGCTTAATCCCGGCCTTGCGGCAGGGTGGGCTACCCAGCTCCGAGCAATGGTTTATTAGCGAGATGCTGCCGGGCCGGCATCCTTTCGAAGAAATGGAAGCCGCTCTCCTGCGCGTAGCTATCCATTCGCCGGATAACCTGTTGGCTCAACTAACCGATGGAGAGCGCGGCTTATTACGAGCGGTTAACCAGATTTTGCCCGCCGATAAGGATATTGAACTGCTCCTGCTCATCGACCAATTTGAGGAGGTTTTTACACTGGTTGAGTCGGAAGAAATACGGACGCAATTCCTAGACAGTTTGGTAACCGCGGTCTTAGACCCGGGCAGCCGTTTGCGGTTGGTCATCACCCTGCGGGCCGATTTCACTGATCAGCCCTTGCGCTACATCGATTTTGGCGAGCTGGTTCGCCAGCGAACCGAGTTTGTCTTGCCCCTTACCCCCGATGAACTGGAACAAGCCATTGCCAACCCCATCGAGCAGCTTGGTTTGAGTCTCGAGTCGGGGCTGGCGCAAATTATCATTCGTGAGATTGGCAACCAACCCGGCACGCTGCCGTTGCTCCAATATGCGCTCACCGAACTTTTCGAGCGGCGAGAGGGGCGTTTGCTGACCCTGGCTGCCTACCAGGTGAGCGGCGGGGTTCTTGGTGCTTTGACTCGGCGGGCCGACGAGTTGTATGACAGCCTCAACGAAGCCGGGCAAGCAATGACGCGCCAACTTTTCCTGCGTCTTATCACATTGGGTGAAGGAGCCGAGGATACAAGACGTCGGGTTTTGCGCTCTGAATTAATCTCCTTAGACAGTGCCGTTGTCCAGGAGAGTAACGGCGCTAGAGAAAATAACGTGTCTATTCCCCTCAACGTAACAGAACCCGAAGAAACCACGCAGCATCAATCGCTCATCAGCACGGTTATTGATCAATTTGCCCGCTACCGGCTTCTCACCTTTGATCATGACCCGGTCACGCGGGGGCCAACGGTGGAAGTTGCGCACGAGGCACTGTTGCGCGAATGGGGGCGATTGCGTGCGTGGTTGAACGCCAGCCGAACCGACATGCGCCTGCAACGCCTGCTGGCGGCAGCGGCAACGGAATGGATTCAAGCCAACCGCGATCCAAGCTATCTGCTACGCGGTGGCCGGCTCGACCAGTTTGAAGGCTGGGCGGCCAGCACCCTATTGGCTTTAACCTATGAAGAGCGAACTTTTTTAAGAACCAGTTTGGCCAATCGACGCGCGCAACAGGCCGAAGAAGAAATTCGCCAAAAGCGCGAGATAGCCACTGTCCAAAAATTAGCCGAAACAAAGTCTCGCGCCGCTCGACGGTTACGCTGGTTGGCTGTGGGATTGGCGCTGGTGTTGCTGTTGGCTTTGGCTATCGCCGGGGTTGCGGTTATGGAGCGCAATAACGCGCAAGCAAACTACACCACCGCCGAACGTATCCGCTTAGCTGCTCAGGCCCAAATCGCGCTGGACAACGGCGAAGGCGGCGATTTGCCGGCGCTGCTAGCCTTACACAGTTTGCAGCATGGCTATACCCCGGAGGCCGACGCGGCGTTGTTGAATGCCCTTAAGCGCGGCTTTACCCGCCAGCAATATTTGGGCCACTCCGATGAAGTACGGCTGGTTGATTTCTCGCCCGATGGCCGGTATGTGCTCACCGCCAGCGCCGATAAGACGGCCCGCATGTGGGACGCCCAAACCGGCCGGGAAATCCGCCAATTTATCGGCCATACCGGCGCGGTGAACGCCGCCATTTTCTCCCCAGCTGGCCGTTACATTCTGACCGGCAGCGATGACGACACCGCCCGGTTGTGGGATATTGAAACCGCCCGCGAAGTGCGCCGTTTTACCGGATCGGGCCGTGTCTGGGGCACCGTCTTTACTGCCGATGGTGACCACGCAATTACCACGGACGACAATTTAGCGCATCTATGGAACGTCGAGACCGGTGCAGAAGTGCGTCAATTCACGGGCCATACAGGAACCATTTTATGGCTCGATATGTCGCCCGATGGCCGTTATCTGGCTACCGTGAGCGAGGATAAAACAGCGCGATTATGGGAGATACAGACCGGGCAAGAGGTGCGGCAGTTTCTGGGTCACGCCGATTGGGTCGGTGGCGTGCGGTTTTCGGCAGATGGCCAATACCTGCTGACCACAAGCGCCGACAAGACGGCGCGGTTGTGGGATGTCCAGACCGCTCAAGAGGTGCGCCGCTTTGTCGGCCATACCGACCGCTTATATGATGGTATCTTCTCGCCCGACGGTCGCTA
>JAGRBY010000968.1 GCA_020433835.1 Anaerolineae bacterium
CGCACCGACGCCGGCGAGAAACTTGCGTTCTGCTTCGGGAATGCCTAAGCGTTCAAAAGTGTTTTTGATACTTTCCGGTACATCATCCCAGCTCTTCTCGGCACCGGCAGAGGGCTTCAGGTAATAATAGATATCGTCATAATCGATCCCGCTGAGATCGGCGCCCCAAGTGACTTCGGGCTTCGAGAAGAAGATGTCCAATGCCTCGTGGCGGAATTGGCGCATCCAATCCGGTTCTTTTTTATGGTCGGAAATTTGGTCGATCACTGCGTGGTTCAACCCTTTTTCCGCTTTGAAAACGGCTTCAACTTCGTCGTGAAAACCGTATTGATACTCTTGCTTTACACCGCTTAAATATTGTTGATCAGTTTGTGTTGCCATGCTTTTCCTCCCAGACTAAAACGTAATGCGTGAATCGTAACTTATGAGACGACACCTTACGTTTGGGCTCATATTGGTATGCGGCTGAAATTGCCACTTTTCTCTCTAGGAAATGGCAATTTCAGTTTGCCGCCCATATGAGCGACGTTTTTCCCTTTCACGTTTTACGCTGCCACCGGTTCTGCTTCGCCGAACTCCTCTTCGACCCAGCCGTAGCCCCGTTCTTCGAGCATTTGGGCTACTTCGGGGCCACCAGTCTGTACAATGCGACCGCCATGGAAAATGCTCACATAATTCGGCTTCACATAATTGAGCAGCCGCTGGTAGTGTGTGATCATCAGAAAACCGCGATCCTCAGTTGCCAGCTTGTTGATGCCGTCGGCAACAACCCGGAGTGCATCAATATCCAGCCCGGAATCTGACTCATCCAGAATCGCAAATTTGGGTTCTAGCATCGCCATCTGGAGTACTTCCGTGCGCTTCTTTTCGCCACCGGAAAACCCATCATTGAGATAACGGCGCGCAAAGCTTGAATCCACATTGTATTCTTTCATCTTGGCGGTCAGCTCGCGGCGGAAATCGCGCATGGGCATCAAATTGCTACCAATCACACCGTTGCTGCCATTGGCTTGGCCGGTGTAACCACGTACATTGGAGACGGCTGTGCGCAAGAAATTGGCTACGCTCACACCGGGCACAGCCACTGGATATTGGAAGGCCAAAAAGATACCGGCTTTGGTACGTTCATCCGCTTCCATATCAAGCAGACTTTCTCCGTCCAACAGGATATCCCCTTCGGTAACTTCGTAGTGCGGATGGCCGGCAATGACATAAGCCAGGGTCGATTTGCCCGAACCATTTGGCCCCATCAGCGCATGGATCTCGCCGCTGCGCAGCGTCAGGTTTACCCCTTTTAAAATTTCAGTATCATCCACTGTCGCGTGGAGATTGCGGATTTCAAGAACACTCATGTAGCTACTCCTCACACATTCAAACGTTTTGCTCTGAAATTTTTTCGTTTTCAATAACTTTTGTTCAAGTTCTGTCCTAGTTTGTTCTGTCCTAGTTTATCTAGTGTCATCCATGTTTTCTGTAACATCTAGACCGAACTTGCGCGCCTTGCGGGACTTCCCTCTTTTGAGGTGACCGCCACATCGATATTTTGCTCTATCTTTACCCCGTATACAGTTTTTGCTCCGTATACAGTCATTCATCTCGGGTCGGGGTACTTTGAGCTGGGGGCTTTTTCGAAACAACAAAAGAACAGCTTTGATGACCATCCATCATACAATTGGTTAGATTCACATCGGACCCAAGTACTTGACGCATCATAGCCTCGTCCATTTCACAGATCTCGCGATGATCTTGGGCTAGCTCATGGTAGGGACAATTGTAGGTGTGCAACACAAAGGTATTGTCGTCGTGGGTCTGTACATCTGTTAGCACCCCACGTTCATAAAGAACATCCGCCAACTCGCTCACCCGTTCGACAAGCAACTCTGAACGTACCGACTGTTCGTACTTGTTAGCCAAGCGGTGGCTAACTCGATTTAGTAGGAGAGCTGTGCGTTCTTTGCCTTCCAGTGCAAAAACCTCTTGCAACAGTGTCAACGCCAAATCATCACAATGGCAGGCAAAGATTTCCTGTGCTTTTGTCGTTACTGCGTACGTGTGATGGGGCCGACCGACGCCGGTATGAACCGCTTTACGTTCAACGTAGCCTTCCGCTTGTAACGTATTCAGATGTTGACGCACGGCCGTGGTTGTAATGCCAAGTAACTGCTCCAGATCCTTAATCGTAGCCGATCCGTTGCGCTGCATGTATTCGATGATCTGCCAGGTGGCGGTCTCACGATTCTGTTGGGCGCCAAGTGACATAAATGGGTTTCTCCTAAAGCCTACCGTGGCACGTAATGTACCATATGTACCATCAATGTTGAGTAGTGTATCATGTTGTGACAATTTTGTCAAATAAAACTGTTTTAATGATTTTATTAGTTTTTATTGTGCTTTCTTGTTAAGATCAGGTGGGTTTGTCGCGGTGCAACAGAGGCCATAACGCAAAGAAAGGCGGTCGCTCAAAGCAACAGTGCCACGTTCCAAGCGTGGCACTGTTGCATGGCTCATGATAGGGCTGTTGCATGATACGGCTGTTGTAGGAAAATAGAGTTTATTCTTTACACTGATCCTAGACGGAGTTCACCCATCAAGAGGGTGGTGGGG
>JAGRBY010000969.1 GCA_020433835.1 Anaerolineae bacterium
CGATCTTGAGCGTGTGGTTGAAGTGATTGATGATGTGTTGAAGTGAGCTTTTTGACCACCGTTAAGCGGGTGAATGAGAGGATGATAGAATCGTCTCCACCAGAGCCAAAAAGACAAAGACGTTGGGGGTGTTTGCCACTTTGACAGATGACCAATTGAGCCACTTTCCTTGCTTTTGAACGGTGATAACCCCTTGGTTGACCCGAACGCTCTGAACCTGACTCCAGGGGATGATTTCGTTGCTGTTACTTAGACCTTGGGCGCTAACCGCTAACTTTTCGCCAAACGACACGGTTGCGCCCTTCTTTAAAGACTGAATAGCCTGCGGTAGTTGGTGTTTGGTCACTTGATTTTGAATGGTCTCGCCCAAGCTTTCTACCTTTTCAAAAATATTATCAAAGCGAAACTTACGCCCATCTTGCAGTTGGATGGTAAACTTCCGCATAGTGTAGGTGGTTACTCCGTAGCTTTTATATGTGGTTGCCTCTTGCCAGACTGCGGCAATATCATCCCAACGAACCAATGTGTGTTTTCCTGATTTGGTATAAATCAGACCCTCAGAAAACACCTGCACCCCCAAATCGCGTTCTATAAAAGCCTTAATGCCTCCGGCCAAACCCAAACCGCCGACAATCAAACCAAAAGTACCCCAACATGCAAACACTCCCACCCCAACTTCTTCAGCATTAAAGAGGCTCTTCAGGCTAGATAACACCACGCACGCCCCAAAAATCGACAGTAGTCCGCCCCAGATGTAATAACTCAACGAGTGGAAACCCCGTACTTTCCATTGGCCAAGTGATTGGCCCAGTTCCTCCGCTTGTAGTGAGAATTGTGATGCCATTATTGCTTTGATCTCCTAGAACTATTTATGTTACCTGAATACCGGTAAATTTTGCGCCAATTACCCATTAACGGAAGGCCTTGTTGGAAATGATATAGCCTTGTGATTTGCGTCTGGCTAAGGTAATAATCCATACTCCAACCCCTAATAAGAGGCTCAACAAACCGCTACCCATCATTCCCAAAGAATAGCTATTGCTGGATGGCTCTCGCCCCTCTTCTAATATCAAGATTTTAGAGAAATCCAAATTTGGAAAATTTTCTCTAACTAAGCGTTCCTCATCTTTATCAAGAGAGGTTATGCGATTAATCACCAATCCCCGGATGGATTCTTCTTCCTGCCAAGCATCAGGGAGTGCGCCTATCGTTTTGAATTCGTGGCTTTTGACTAACACTGCAAATTCATTGAGTGTGGGAAATTCGTCATTTGGAATAGCTTCAATCCGCCCATACTTTGCATCCAATTCGCGCAGCTTATTTAGAAAAGGATGTTCATCTGAGATAATCGGGTAGTAGGCATAAGCAACCTGATAGTCTGGCATAGGCTCTTTAGAAGCATTCTTGGGTATCTTGTATTGATAGACAATAGCCGAATACAACCGCCAGTGCCGACCCAATTCAAGGTGGTTGTTATCTAGCGTAGCGCCCTGCTCCAAGTTAGCCAACTCTATATGCTGCGGTTCCGTGTGCGTACCATAACTGACAATAAATTCTCGCCCCCCGCAAAATAACATCATAATTCCAGCGATAATGATTAAAATAAACAATCGGTACATTTTGCCCCTACTCCTATAACACCCTGTAACAACCATCTGTGGCTGATCGCCTTGGGGATTGACGTCCGCTGAACACAACATCATCGAACGATCCCATCAAACCATAACCAACCCGGCTATCCAGGGACAATCTTTCAGTGATGGTCCGGCTCTCCAGCAAAGTCTGCCCCAACGCCCCAAGTTCTTGAACTATAGTTTTCCAGAAAAAGATTTTGATAGGTCGTCATGCCCGAATGTTTTTATCGGGCATCCACGTGGTTCCAGGCGATGGATTCCCGCTAAAAGCATGCGGGCATGACGGTTCGATTCAAATTGTTTATCTGAACGTCTATAGCACTTCCCCTCTCGCGCTCTGGGGGCAGCCGCTGCTAGTAGTCTGGCCTCAAGCTCGTCATTCGGGTCGCCCGTATCGCCTGAAGGGGCCATCACTTTTTCTTTGCTTCGCTCGATTTGGTGGACTCTGTGATGAAATCCTCGCTTGCAGTTACGGGAACCCTTGGTGACGTCTCCGCTTCCTGGATAGTATCCGTTTACTCTTCAACAACATCACTATCAACGATACGGCCGCCAACGGTTATGGACGTATTGATACTACCCAATGAAATTGTACTACCTACATTACCTGAAATAGTGACGCCACCGATGCTACTGGGGGCAAATCTCTCAAGACTTTGCTTGGGTAGATAGCTTGTATCACAATGCTTGCAAATAAAGGTATCATTACCTGTGATCGTAAAAGACCCTTCACCCTGATCGACAATATTCTGTTTGGGTATATTCAACCTTCCACCACAGGCTTGGCAGCGTAAAGCAATGAATTGTTGATTGTCCATAGTTGTACTCCTTTAAATCAATCTGATATAGGATCGTGAATACAATAACTTCCACATTTGCGTTTAGGTAACTTACCTTACGCAGATGAAAATTTGACAATATCAATAGAGTGACAGGAAAGGGCCTTCAGTTCAGCGAAGGCAGCC
>JAGRBY010000096.1 GCA_020433835.1 Anaerolineae bacterium
TATTTCGTCGCTGCAAATGATGGCCGATCAATTAGCCGTTGCCATCAACAATGCGCGTTTACTGCACGATTTGGAAGCGGCCAACACCGAGCTGCTGCGGACAAAAACGTTTGAAACCATTGCCACAGCCACCGGCGAAACCATCCATTGGGTGGGCAACAAAGCAGCCCCCATTCCCGGCTGTGTGAGCCGCACACGGGAGGATATAGCTCGATTTCTGACCATCGCCAGTGAGCTTATTGCCCAAAGCGATGTTTCTATTCGGGATAATCCGCTGGGCCACCTGATTATCGAATCAGCCTCGCGGCTGGCGCAAAAATATCCCGATCTGCCTAAAGATGTCGAGCGTCTGAAGAAAAAGCCACTCAAGAAGCTACGTCGAATGCTAGACATCGAATCGATTGAAGAAGACCTGGATATTATTGCTCAAAGCGCCAACACTATCCTGCAAATAAAAGAAGACCTCATCGGTCCAGCCCGCCGTCAAAAATGGCAGGCAAGCGACCTGGTGGAGGTAGTCAAAGGTAATATTAAGGGTTTCGCTCTGCCGCCCGGTACGGTTTCATACAGTATCGACGGGGTTATCCCTAAGGTAAGGATTGATCCTAACCAGTTTGGGCGGGTCATCATTAACCTCATTAAAAATGCTATGGAAGCGATGGACGATCAGCCATCGCCCCATATTTTTATCGCTATTCGTCAGGCCGATACCAACTTTGTAATGGTCGACATTGCCGACAACGGTTGCGGTATTCCAGAAGAAGAGCTAACCAAAATTTGGCTCACGTTTCATACCGGTAAAGCCGAAAAAGGCGGCACGGGCTTGGGGCTGCCCTCTTGCTTGCAAACGATGGAGGCTATGGGTGGCAAAATTAGCGTGACCAGCGAGACAGGGATTGGCTCGACATTTACATTGCACGTACCTATCTTTCGACCCAACCAGGATATTCTTGGCTAGATCAAACTGTTATCCTCAGGCTCTACAAACCTTAAAAACTTCAGAAATCTGCCGCCAAAGTAAAAACGCCAATACGCTTTTTTTGCTGTTTTCAGACACCCATTTAGGGGCTTTCATTAATTATCATTTTGCGACGCATGTTTACAAATACAACACCCTGTACTATCATAATTGATAAACGGCACAACCGCCCCTATCTCCACTTGTCAATGTTGTAACATTTTCTATCGGACCAATTCCTAAGTAACCGGATAAGGAACTATCATGAACCAAGCCGAAATTGAAGCCAACGTAACCCTCGAACAAGCGCTTCGCCGCGCAAACCTACTCGCCGCTGCTGCCGAAGTAAGCCAAAACGTCACACAGATTATGGATATCGACGAACTGCTGCCCAAAACTGTTGATATCATCTGCGATGCCTACAATTTTTACTACGCCGGAATTTTTCTTGTCGATGAAGCACGCGAGTTTGCTGTGCTGCGAGCCGGACGCGGTAAACCCGGCCAAATTATGATAGAAAACAATCATAAGCTGGCGGTAGGTGGCAATTCGATGATCGGAGCCTGTACAGCGCGTAATGAAGCCCGTATTTCGCTGGACGTTGATACAGAGAAGGTTTGGTATCCCAATCCTGTGCTGCCGGAAACGCGCTCGGAGATGGCGCTGCCTTTAGCCATCGGAGGTCGAGTTATTGGCGCGGTGACGGTACAAAGCACCGAAGCGGCCGCTTTTTCCGACGAAGATATTTCATCGTTACAAGCAATGGCTAATCAGTTAGCCATTGCCATCGAAAATGCCCACCAGCGCCAGCAATTAGAAGAGGCTCACGCCGAACTGCTGCGTGCTAAAATGCACGAAGCTATCGCGACAGCTACCGGCGACGCCATCCACTGGATAGGCAACAAAGCCGACCCTATTCGCAGTTCGGTTGACCGAGCGCGTACCGACTTGCAGGTTTTAACCGTACTTATGGCCAAGCTGCTCAATGGAGAACTGGCCGGTGACAGTAGCCCAGCCCAACTTATTCAAAAAGAAGCCGCTGCTATTCAACAAGACTATTCAGAGATAGACCAAATAGCCGATAGGCTTAGCCAGCTTTCATTGGAAAAGTTAGAGAAGCGCCTCAGCCTCAGCTCCAGCTTTGAAGACCTACAAATTATCGAAGATGCGGCAGCCATGATTCTGCGCATCAAAGAAGATCTTATTGGTCCGGCCCGTGAGCAAGCGCCGCGCCCAACGATGATCGATGATGTGGTGAAAGATACTATCACCGCGATGAACCTGCCGGCCGGTCTGGTTACCTTGGCCCCCACAGGTAACTTACCGTTGGTTGTTGCCGACCCGGTGCAAATGCATCGCGTTTTCACCAACTTACTGAGAAACGCGGTTGAAGCGGCCAGCAATGAGCGGCCACCTAAAATTAATGTGCTAATACGCCTGGAAGACAGTGATTTTATAGCCATTGATGTTGTCGATAACGGTATCGGTATTGCCCCGGATGACTTAGATAACATCTGGATTACGTTCCACACGAGCAAGGGTATTCGCGGGCACGCCGGATTCGGTTTGCCGGCCAGCAGATTGATTGTGGAGCAAACCGGTGGTAGCATCGCAGCTGTCAGCCAGCCTGGCCAGGGGTCGACTTTTACGGTGAAGCTGCCGGTGTACAAAGGCCGAGGCTCTAACGGCCACAAGCCAGAGTACGGACGGGGGAAAATATTGCTCATTGATGACAATGACTACTGGCGACATTTTGCAACTGTTACGCTAAAAACCGCCGGTTACAAAGTTGAATCGCCGGATCGGGGTTACACCATAAGCAACGCCCACCGCTTTGACCTGGTTTTGATTGATGATATTCTGGCCGGGGCCGACTCACTGGCGATATTGAACGTGCTCAAAGACAGCGGCGTTATCGCCAAAACGCTTATGGTCTCCTCAAACCCGCGTGTTGAGCGAACAAAAGAACGTATGCTACTTGGCATCAAAAACCTTATCGCCAAACCTTACACACTCAGCAGTTTGCTCACCGAAGTGGCTCGGGCAATCCGCTAACCTCACACTATTCTTCTAAGGGAACCGGTTGAGCTATGGAAATAGAACCCAAAATTTTGCTAGTTGATGATGAAGAAAATATTCTGCGCAGCGTAGCCAAAACGCTGTTTCGAGAAGGTTTTGATGTTGAAACCGCCACGGGCAACCAGGCAGCTTACGACCTGTTTCAAGAAGCCCAGGTAGAGGGTGAACCGTTCGATTTAGTTATAATCGATTTGAATATGCCCGATTTTGCCGGCAACGAGTCGAAGTATGCCGGCCTGGAACTGCTGGAACGCCTTAAAAGCGAGTCGCCGGCGCTGCCGGTTATCGCCAATTCGGCCTGGGATGAGGTTGAAACCGCCAAACAGTGCATCGACAAAGGCGCAGCCGACTATTTTGTCAAAGGTCGCAATGATGAGATGCTGGATAAAATACAGAGGGTGCTGGGCCTGGCGGGCTGAACCGAAGCCCAAGGTACACGTTACTCCGTTTCTTGTTGGGCTTCGTACTCTTCGGCGCTGATTATTTCGCCACCGCTGGCCTGGTGATCGATTAACTGGCGAGTTTCGTCAAAAATAAGCGTTACTTCAACGCGCTCAAAACAGCGGCTGTTATTGCCGATTAAAACTTTGCGCGTAAAGTAACCTCCTTCGTCACGCTGGCTTAGATCATTGCGCAGATCGACGCGAGTTTTGATCAGTTCCTTACAGCGACGCGAGCGCACGTAAAGCCAATAGCCGGCATCGGCCTGCCCCACATCACCGCTAAAGATTGATTTTAGCGAGTCTAAGAACCCCATTGTTTTGCCTCAAATGTAAGAATATTGGTAAATGACGTCGATTGTACCGTAAATGGGCCGGTTTGTCACGTCGATCTATAAAAGATTGGTTCAGTTTCCTTATCGAGGACGTATTACGCCAAACCAGTCTGTCCTCTTGAAATACTTTTTAAGCCAACAGTAAAAACTGAACCAATCTGAGGTTATCAAGGAAAATTGCCGGATCTACACTCTATACTGTGGTTAGAATGAAACCGAAACTTTAATCCCGGCGCTGATACTGCACCATGGCCTGGATCGGTTGCCCAACATCAACCATCGTTTTAAGGCCGATAAAGGGTACTAAAAAACCATAAGGATGAATAGCAGCAGCACAAACTCCGGCAAAAACAGCAAAATAGAGCAGTGCCCCCCGCCCCAGACTTTGTTCTCCCAACTTTTCAGCCCGATCTAGAGATAATGGACGCAGCCAAATCCAATCAGATAAAAACCCCATCAGTTGAAAAATGACGATGGCCAATAGTCCCGATCGAAGCGCCGCCGGATCAAGCTGCACCCGCATCACCATAAACAGAAAAACACCGATGAAGACACTGAGCACCACAGAAAGACTACCCATAATCAACAAATAGCTTTTTAGCAGCTCGGTTCGGTTATAAAGTACCCCGTTGGCGGTGGGCCGGGCGTAGCTAATGACTTTTGTACCCGACTTCTTTTTGAGCACGCCCGGATTATCGGGCAGCGATGCGCCGATGATTTCCTGTTGAGCTGGAGACAGCAGCCGAATACGCAAAGCAACAAACACGATGCCTAGCAGGGTTTCGAGCAGGTAAAGAACCATTGTGGTTTCCCAGCCCCAGCCCAAACCAAAAAAGCCAATCGCCGGAACGGCATTGATACCTAAGGCTGTAAATACGGTAGTTATCGCCCCAAGAATTGGCCTTTTGACCATACGTTGTTGCTGTTAGCCTGTATTTTTTAGCCCCGAAGCAATCCCGTTCGTCGCCAGCAAAATGGCTTTGAGAATCGGTTTGGCTTCCGGGCCGTTGGGATCGGATAGAGCACGCAGTTGACGCAGCAAGCTGACCTGGATGAAGTTTAACGGGTCAACATAGGGGTTGCGCAAGCGAATAGAACGCTGTAAAAATGTTCCTTCCAAAATTTCATTTTGCTGAGTAACGCGAAGGATGGCCTGACTGGTGCGATTATATTCGGCCAGGATATCACCAAAAATCATATCGCGCACGCGCTCATCTTTAACCAGACCGGCGTAGAGGCGGGCAATATCCATATCGGCCTTACCTAACGAAACCTGGGCGTTGTCGATGGCTTCTTTAAAGAAACGCCACCCTTGATACATCTCTTGCAGCAGGGTTAGCCCTTCTTCGTCAGCAGTAAACATTTCCAGGGCGGTGCCTAAACCATACCAGCCCGGCAAAACATGGCGTGACTGCATCCAGCTGAAGACCCACGGGATAGCCCGCAGGTCGGTGATGGCGCTGCTGTTGGTGCGGCGGGCCGGTCGCGAGCCAATTTGAAGCTGGCTAATCTCACGGGTCGGCGTGGCCTGCTGCCAATATTCCAGCAGTTCCGGCGTTTCATAGATGAGTTTACGGTAAGCGCGATACCCGGCTTCAGCCAGTTTGTCCATGGCAGCACGCCATTTTTCCGGCACTTCAACCTGAGACGGCGACCCAGGGGCGCTGCTCATCAGCACAGCGTGAACCATCTGCTCCAGGTGACGGCGGGCGATGGCCGGGTTGCCATAGCGTTCATCGATGACTTCACCCTGCTCAGTGATGCGAATCTTACCGGCTACCGATCCCGGTGGCTGAGCCATCACAGCGCGGTTGGGAGCACCGCCACCTCGGGCAATGGTGCCGCCCCGCCCATGAAACAGCGTCATCGCGATGCCATGGCTGCGGCAGCAGTCGGCCAGGGCTTCTTGGGCTTTGTACAGTTCCCACTTGGCCGCGATGTAACCGGCATCTTTGTTACTGTCCGAATAGCCGATCATAATCATTTGACGATTGCCCAGCCGCTTAAGATGCTCGGCGTAGTGGGGGTGGGTAAATAATTGGGTCATGATGTCAGGACCGTTGCTCAAGTCGGCGCGGGTTTCGAATAATGGCACCAGATCGAGACCGTCGGAGCCATTGGGGCGCAGGCATAAGCCAACCCAACGGGCCAGCAGCAACACTGCCAAAATATCATCGGGGCCGCGAGTCATACTGACAATATAGGGGCCAAGGTACTCAGGGCCGTAAAGATCGACCACCCGCCGGAGTAATTTAAACAACTTGACCGTCTCGGCTGACTTCTCCGACAGCGGCGGCAGCAGGGAGAGATCGGGCGGCCAGTAAGAGAGCAGTCGGGTCAGCAGTTCGGTTCGCTCCGGGGATGAAAGCGCGGCGTAGTTATCGGCATAGCCTAAATGTCGCAAAATTTCATCTAAAACATCGATATGATATTGGCTGTACTGGCGGATATCGAGGCAGGCCGAATGCAGCCCAAACGACTGCAACTGGTGATAAAAGCTCTTGAGGTTGGCATCGGCAATGCCGCTAAGACCGCTTTTGCGCAGCGTGCGATCCATCAGGGCGATGGTTTCGAGAAACTCGTCGCGGTGAGGCAGAGGATTGCCGGTTTCAAGTGATGGATTGAGCAAGCGAGCCTGCATGTCATCTTTATTCATCGCGGCGAACTTCTCGGAGATGGCGGCCAACAGCCAACGATACGGTTCGCCGGGGTAACGCTCTTGCAGGTAGCTAACGTGGTCGGATGGCTCATCTTTGAGATTGGAATCCATCGCCTCTTCCAGTTCCGGATCAAGGTTGGTGAAGCGGGTGGATACACTCATCGAGCGGTCGAGAATACGGGCTGAGGCGCGGTGGCGCTCGGTGGCGAGGCGATGGTGCAAGTGCAGGGCTTCGGCGGTAACCTGGCTGGTGACAAAGGGGTTACCGTCTCTATCACCGCCAATCCAAGAGCCGAAAGTGAGAAATCGCTGCGGAGGCGTTAAGTTTGGATAATATTGGGCCAGCGCCACTTCCATGGCACGATAAACCTGCGGCAAAACGCTCCAGATGGTGGCACTGAGGTAATACAAGCCGGTGCGCACTTCATCGACTACGGTCGGTTTAAACGTACGGCTGCGCTCGGTGACCCATAGCGTCGTAACCTCGGCCCGGATGCTGGCCATCAATTCCTCGAAGGTGGCGGGCAGCATATCGCGGATTTCACGGTCGTATAAGGCCTGGCCAATCCGGCGCAGTTTGGAAAGAATCGTCCGGCGGCGGGCCTCGGTGGGGTGAGCGGTAAAAACCAGTTCGATATGCAGATCATCCAGCAGTTTGGCCATCGCGGTTTCATCGACACCCAACTCGTGCAACTGGCGGATGGCGTCGGCAATCGACTCTTTGAGTGGCAGGGGGTGGGCCTCGCGTTCGCGATCGCGCAGAATACGAACGCGGTGATGTTCTTCAACCAAGTTGATTAGTTCGAAGTAGGTCGTAAACGAGCGAGCTACGGTCTCTTTTTCGGGCAGTTCCAATGAATCGACCAGAGTTGCCAGTTCAATTTCGGTTTTGCCGTTGCCATTGGCCCGGCGAGCCTTGGCCAAATTCCGAACCCGTTCTTCTAAAGCAAACTTCTCCGAGCCTGCTTGCTGCTCGATAATTTCTCCCAAAATATTGCCCAATAAATGGACGTCGGCACTAATCAAATGTTGATGATCTGTTTTTGAGGGCATTGTTTCTCTTTCCATCTCGAAGCTGATTAACTTTTTTATGAAGTCATCTCTGATCATTTCAGCCCCCTTGCTTTGGTCTTTATCGATTCTGTTGTGTCACAATAGGAAGTCATCTCTATTGTAGCAGTAGGTAGTTATATCGGCGAATATTTGTCAACCTATTTTTAACCCTGTTTATTTTTTGTAACTGTGTTATAATCGAAAGCCGGTTGAGGCCGAACAACAACACGTTTGGAGAAAATATCGATGCAAGACAATAACATCCATCAGGTGATTGCCATTCTACGTGAAGCGGCTAAAGCGTGGCCGCCCGCCCTGGTTGATGATAAGGGCGGCAAAGATGAGTGGGATCCCTATCAAATTCTGATCGCGACGATTTTGAGCTTAAGAACCAAAGATACATTAACCGCTGTGGTAGCACCCCGCCTTTTTGAACTGGCCGATAATCCGCAGGCGATGGTACAGCATTCCGCCGAAAAAATAGCAGACGTGATTTATCCCGTTGGTTTTTATCGCAACAAAGCCAAAAGTATTCTGGATATCTCGCACAAGCTCATTAATGAATACGGCGGTCGCGTGCCTGATGATTTGGATGAATTACTGACCTTACCCGGTGTCGGGCGAAAAACGGCCAATTTGGTGGTTACAGCCGGATATCATAAACCCGGCATCTGTGTTGATATCCACGTACACCGTATTTCGAACCGGTGGGGCTACATTGAAACTAAGACACCGGAGAAAACCGAATTTGCGCTACGCAAAAAATTACCCCAGGAATATTGGCTTGAATACAACGGTCTGCTGGTCAGTATGGGGCAAAATCTCTGTACACCAACCTCGCCGTGGTGCAGTAAATGTCCGGTTTTCGACTTTTGCGACCGGGTGGGGGTTACGCGCAGCCGGTAATATTCATTTGAACCCTTAACATTTTTGTGAATAAAGATGCATTCAAGTAGAATTTTGGCGCATAGTCGAAGTCAATGCTATTATGAAGGTCGTTGTTGAACAATACCGATAATGTAGCCGCTCTATGGCGGCAACCTATTTATCGCTCGCTCGACAAACTATTTTATTATTTTTACCAACTATGAGAGGAAGGGTTCCATGAACAAAAAAACTATCAAAGACGTAGATGTCAATGGCAAACGTGTTCTGGTACGTGTCGATTTTAATGTCCCTATGGATAATGGCAAGGTCACCGATGACCGACGCATCCGGGCCGCCCTGCCGACCATTCAATATCTGCTCGATCACGGGGCAGCCGTAATTTTGATGAGCCATTTGGGTCGCCCTAAAGACGCGCCCGATCCCAAATATCAGCTTGATGCCGCTGGTCAGCGCCTGTCGGAACTGCTGGACAAGCCGGTTAAAAAATTGGATGACACTATCGGCCCAGATGTTAAGTCAGCTGTAATGGCCATGTCACCCGGCGATGTCATCTTGCTGGAAAACACCCGCTTTTACAAACAAGAAAAGAAAAACGATCCTGGTTTTTCCGAGCAACTGGCCGAATTGGGTGAAGTATATGTTAATGATGCTTTCGGTAGCGCTCACCGCGCCCACGCCTCAACCGCCGGGGTAACCGATACCCTGCGCCCGGCTGTGGCCGGCTTTTTGTTGGAAAAAGAGATCGAGTATTTAGGTGGGGCTTTATCCGATCCGGGTCATCCGTTTATTGCCATTATGGGTGGGGCTAAAATCTCTGATAAGATTAGCGTTATCGAAAACTTACTTTCAAAAGTGGATGGGTTGTTGATTGGCGGCGGGATGGCCAACACCTTCTTTGTGGCACAAGGGCACCAAGTTGGCAAGTCGCTGGTAGAAGAAGAGGCCATCGACACGGCCAAAAAGCTGTTAGCGGAATATGGTGACAAGCTGATATTGCCGGTTGATTGTACCATTGCGCAAGAATTTAAGGCCGATGCTGAAGCGAAAGTTGTGCCGGTAGATGAGGTTCCCGACAACTGGATGATTCTCGATATTGGGCCGGCCACAATTGCCCACTTTGCCAACCGGCTTAACGGCGCTAAAACTGTTGTTTGGAATGGGCCAATGGGCGTCTTCGAATTTTCGCGCTTTGCCGAAGGAACGTTTGCTATCGCTAAAGTGCTGGCCGAGTTAAACGGCGCAACCACCATCATCGGCGGGGGCGACAGCGCCGCAGCCGTGGAGCAGTCCGGTTTAGCTGACAAAATGAGCCACATTTCAACCGGTGGTGGAGCCAGCCTGGAATTTTTGGAAGGAAAAGTTCTGCCCGGTGTAGCTGCGTTGGATGATAAGTAACCTGAGACAGAACCTACGGCAAGATTGAAATCAAAAAACCTGTTTGCGGGTAAAACGCAAACAGGTTTTTCTTTTACTCCGGTTCGGGGGTAAAGGTGGGGATAGGTGTGGGTGGTGTATCGCTAATAGAACAGAGACGCGTGCCATACCAGGCCGGATTATACGCGCTGCTATCGCGATCGAGGGCTTCCAGCAGCCAGGGCCGGGCTTCGTTGCACATATCCATATTGGCATATGACAGGCCCAAGGTGTAGTAATAATCAATCGGGGCAACGAGTTTTTCATCAAACTGAATTTGGGTTGAGATTTTCTGGTTCCCGTCAGGTTGCACAAAACCCATACTCTCGGTGCGGTCTGGCCAGAGGCCCACGTTGACTTGGTAAGGGGCGGCCTTCGGCTGGGGAACATCGTTTAGAACTAAGGTCATGCTGTTATCGGCAAAATCCAGCGTAGCGATGCCCGTTGTACCGCTGAAACTGTTGGTTAAAGTTAAGAGTTCGGTATTTTGTAGGCCGGGGATAATGACCTGATTTTGGATCGAGCGCACAATGGCCGATACGCAAGCGAGCTGCTCCTCTTCCGGCTCAATGTCTTCAGACGGAATAGCCTGATCTTCATCGGTAAGGCCTTCTCCTTCGCTCAAAAGAGAATTTTCTTCAAGATTCGATTGATAGGAAACCGGTTGTAGTTGGGTGGAAATAACCGCGCCATCGGCCTGATCGATTTTGGTAAAACGTCCTCGCAAAACCGGCACATACTGAGGGCCGGTTAGGGTTTGAATTTCGGTGAGAATTTGAACTTCGCGAACCCGATCAAGTAATTTATTCTCAGCCAAATCGATGGCCTTCGGCAAAAATTCGATGGCGCTCTCATAATTCTGGCGACGATAGTAGGTCATTCCCAAATAGCCCCAAGCACTGGTTCCGGCCGGATTGATACTGACAAAGGTGGGATCGACGCCGACACTCTGCTCAAACGCATCGATGGCGCTGATGAAATCACCCTCGGTATAGTAGGTGCGGCCCAGATGGTAGTAGCCCGTGGGGTCATACGGGCTAAGTTTAATAGCCTTTTTGAAACGATCCTCGGCGGTTTCATAATCACCCTGCCAATAGTAAGCCCGCCCGGCAGAGATATAATTGGGGGCCAACTTGGGGGCTAAGGTAATGGCATTCTCATAAAACTTAATGGCATCAGCGTAACGCCCTTGAATCTCCCAGGCGTAGCCCATATTATGGTGAGCATCCATACTTTGGAAGTTGGTATCGATGGCTTGTTGGGCCATTTCTCGGGCGGAAAACCAATCGCCTTGATCAGAAAACACTTCTGATAAAAAGGCGTAGGCTTCGGCATAGGTTGGGTCGATTTCGCTGGCGCAGGTGCAGGCATCATAGGCCGCGCTGTATTGCCCTTCCCAGTCGAGCGCCCGACAGTAATAGGCTAAATTTTCAGGGCTGGTTGGGTTGAGCAGTACGGCTTTTTCGGCCTGGGTTAGAGCATCGGCTGTGTCACGCATGTAAACTAATATGCGCGATTGGCGAATGTAGGGAACATCAATGGTTGGATCGATTTTGATGGCTTTATCATACGCCTCAACAGCGGCCTTGAGCTTGCCTTCGGCAAAATCAAGATCACCATCCGAGATATAAAGCAGAGCCGAGCGGGTGGGGGTGGGTGTAGGGGCGTAGCGTTCGGCCAGGGTAGGCACTTCAACATTGAAGTAGCCTGTGTAAATCCCCAGCAAAAAAGCCAGGGTACCCATCATAATTAATAGCAGCGTATAGAGCACAATCGTTAGAAACTTCGAGCGCCGCTTTTCTTGAGGACGATAATACATATTGCAATTACCAATTTACCAGAACTGTGGTCGAAAATAGTTATGAATGGTAATTAGTAATCACGAAGCCTAAATTGTCAATTTTTCCAGTTTGGGCTTGGCCGATTTAATGGCGGTTGCTTCCTGCACAATTTCACGGGCGCTCTGGCGGGTACTGTCGCTTAAAACGCCTAACATTTGGGCCATCTCGTTAATTTTCTCTTCGCCGGTTAGGCTTTGCACGGCGGTTTTGGTTCGCCCGCCGATAATCTGCTTGGAAACGTGATAGTGCATTTCGGCATAGCCGGCAATTTGCGGCAAGTGGGTGACGCACAACACCTGATGATGGCCAATGCTCGACAAGCGCCACAATTTTTCACCAACAACGCCACCCACGCGCCCGCCGATACCTTGATCGATCTCGTCAAAAATAAGGGTGGGCGTGTCATCGGCAACGGCCAAAACATTTTTAAGGGCTAGCATAATGCGGCTGGTTTCACCCCCGGAGGCCACTTTAGCCAGCGGTTTAAGGGGTTCGCCGGGGTTGGGCGATATCATAAATTCAACCCGATCGATGCCCGTATCGTCGCAGGCCACGGTTAGGATTTCGCCCGGACTCTTTTCAACATATACGCCATCGGCCACCTCATTCCAGCGAATGTCAACGGCAAATTTGGCTCGCTCCATGCTCAAGTCGTCCAGTTCGGTTTCTACACCTGCACTTAACGTTTCTCCGGCCTGCCGACGGGCCTCTGAGAGCGCCAAAGCCATTGCGCCAATCTGTGTGCGCAGTGCCTCTTCTTCGGCCCGTAGCTGCTCGATGCGTTCTTCGCTGTGGCTGATGTTATCCAGTTCGGTTTGTGCTTTGCGGCAAAATTCAAGTATATCTTCAACGGTGGTGCCATATTTGCGTTTTAAAGAAAAGATCAAGCTTAGGCGATCTTCTATTTCCCGCAGACGCAAAGGGTTGAAGTCGATGTTTTCATTATAATCACGCACAAATGAGGCCACGTCTTCAACTTGATAGGTTAAGTTATCGATCATCTCCCGTTTTTCAGCCCAATCCTCATCCAGTTTCGCCAGGTTATTCATAACGCGGGTGAGCTGCCCCAGCAGATCGATGACCGAAAATTGTTCGTCACTACTGGCTTCGATGAGCAGCGTATAGGCTTCGGAGCTGAGTTGGCTGAGCTGTTCGGCATTGGCCAAACGGTTGCGCTCGGCGTTGAGATCGGCTTCTTCACCAGGCTTCAGATCGGCCAGTTCAATTTCCTCCACTTGAAAGGTAAGTTGATCGATGCGACGCGCCAAAAATTGCTCATCGCGCTGTAAATCGGCCAGTTCCTGGCGCACTTGGCGCAGTTGGCGCACTTCGGCAGCCAATTTTTGGCGCTGAGTATCTAAACCGGCATAGCGATCAAGAAAGGTTACATGCTGGCGCACCTGCATCAGGCTAAGGTGTTCGTTTTGACCATGAATGTCAACCAAAAGGGCGGCTATCTTTTCTAAAATGCTTAAATTGACCGTACTGCCATTAATCCGGCAAAAACTTCGACCAGTGCTGCGCAGCTCACGCCCTAACACGAGGACATCAGAGTTATCCCCTTCCAAACCCTCTTCTTCCAAAATGGGGTCGATAATAGTTCGCAAAGCCGGGGAAAGACGAAAGATACTTTCAATTCTGGCCCGGTCGCTGCCGGCTCGAATAAAGGCCGAATCGGCTCGACCGCCCAGTAGCATGGTCACGGCATCGATAATAATCGACTTGCCAGCTCCGGTTTCTCCGGTTAAAACATTAAACCCCTCAGAAAATTTAAGGTTTAACCGCTCAATAATCGCAAAATCTACGATATTTATCTCAACAAGCATCTTATGAATTTCCTTGTTAATTTCTACGTAATAGTCTTACAAGAAAACTGCAACTTTTTTTATATTACTTCGTAATGATCTTACAAAACAGAAGGGTAGCACAGTTGCAAAATCAACGAAAATTTATCGCACATACTTTACAACGCAGCTACCCTGCAATAGACGGTTACCTATGTAGTATAGCACACCCGTTCGATCTTCTCAAAAATAATTAAGGTGAGAAATCGACATAAATCTAAAAGATTATTGTCAGGCAGGTAGAGGTTTGGTACCAAAAGATATAGCCTCGGTTTGAATTATATCAGTTAATTCGTATCCGGTTAAATGACTATGATATTGAGTTTTGCCGGTGCGAATTGTCTTAACCCTCAAGCTGTTCGGCTTAAATACAATCGACAGAAGCCGACGAAATGCAACCGGCTTGTGTTCTGCCAGGTCGGTAAGTGCTTCAGATAGGTGTAGATTCTTGAGCGTTTCTAGTGCCTGTTGCCATTCCTCAAGAACTGCGGCCTTTTCGCCAATGTTAGCCATTTCAGCAATTAAACGGCGTTCCTGTTCCCGTAGGTCATCTAACTTGGTTGCGGCTTCTTCACTGGATAGTATACCTAAACTAATGGCATCGACTAATCTATCCTTACCGGCCCGAACGCTGGCAAGCTCGCCTTTTATAGCGGCCTCTAATGCTTCTTCACTAACTGACTTCCCATAAGCGGCGGCGGCGTTCTCCATCGCTGTGTAAATGTCAATTTGCTCTTGAATAAATCCGGCCAAAAATTCAACAATCGGCGGTAAGATTAAATATTCACTGTAAGTTTTTGATTTCTTACACGCGGTCTTGCCGTGATGCCGCCGGTTCTGGCATTGATAGCATATTCTGTTTTCAAAATTCGCTGCTACCATCGAACCACCACACCCCCCACAAACTACAAAGCCGGTGAAGATGTATCGCCCGCGCCGCCCCATGTCTCGGCTTTTACCGGATCGGCTTCTAATGAGCGCTTGAACCCGCTCAAATTGGTCGGTACTAATAATCTGCAATTCTTTCCGGTAAGTTATCGTTTCGGTTACACTACTTTCGACAAGCCCAGCATAAAGCCGACGTTGGGCCGCGTTGCGTAACGTATTGGGCCAAAAGCGTTGGCCTTCTTTCCCGGTGTAACCCGCCCGATTTAAGGCTTTAGCGGTCGCATTGAGATTGCCGCCCGTTTCCTCAAGAGTATTAAAAATCGTTTGTACTAACTCCGCTTCACTGGGGTCTATTTCGATATCGATAGATTTCCCGGTTTCATCATTCCGTTTTGCCTTGTAACCAAGCGGTGTTTGCCCGCCAATATATTTTCCGGCATCTGCCTTAGCTTTGAAACTACGTTTTATCCGCTTGACTGTCCTATTGCGTTCTTTCTTGGCAACGGCCATATTGATATCAGCTACAAAATCGCTATCATCATCGGCAAAATCAAAAGTGCCATTGTGGGTATAAACAATCACCCCATACTCAAGAAAGATGTTACGGATAGTTTCATAGGTTGCCCGTTCAACCGGGCGGGCCAGCCGGTCTAAATCCTGCACAATAACAATCTGAATTTCTCCGGCTGCAATCCGGTCTAGAATCGACATCATTTTTGGGCGTCCGGTTAAGGTTGTACCGCTGCCGATTTCTTTTATATACTCCCACGTGAAGCCGTTCTGCTCGGCTATCCTGATCCCCACTTCTCTTGCGTTCTCTCGTGACCAATTATCTTGTTGCATTTTGGTGCTGGCCCGGTCGTAAATAATCGCGTGTGTCATAGTTTTACCCTATATATCAAATTTCTCTAGTACGTCTCTAATCTTCTTATTTTGCGGCCCGCCTTTGCTGCCTAACACCTTTTCGGCAATGGCAGACACGCTTAAGCCCTCATCATTGCATTTCAGTATTTCGGCTTCCTCTTCTGTTGGCTCAATCTCAAAGCTGTAGTCCTGAGTATCTACCACCAGCGCCCCGGCGCTCATGCTGGCTATGGGTGCGCTTATCAAGGTGATGGGTCGGTTAACCGTTTCACCTGAGAAGCGAATATAAGCGGTAGTCTTTTCTCTGATAACTTGCCCCCGCTCATCATAGTAAGGTTGAATGAACAGCTTCACGAAGTTATCTTTAAGCGCCGCTCCCTTTTTGCCCACGCCCCACGCATCAGCCGTATCAGAGTGAAGGATAAAGTACAGAATGATATTAACCGAAGCATAAAGGGTTGTCGCCTCTAAAATGAGTTTTCGAGCGTTGCTTACACCGTCAACAATGGGTGTCCAGTCATCAAAGAAGATCGGCAAAACTGCATGCGACTTATGCGGCCTACTGTCGGCATGTCTGCGTGATACCTCTTGGGTAACAATCCTTATCCCATTTTCAACGGCTTGCATATCACCATTACCGCCAAACTTCTTACAGCCGTTCCACTCGTGATTGTCCCACTTCGGCCCGATAACCCACGGCTGCACGCCCTGGGCTAGCCAATAGTTTGCTATATGCCGCGCTTGGTAGGTTTTGCCGGTCTGTTGGCCCCCTATGATTGCGTAGCATTGAAGCGTTTGAGTAAACACACTGAGTAGGTCTAGCGCCTTTTCCTCTTCAACACTGGCCGGTAGTAAGTGAGGATTGTCCCTAAAGGCGCTGGGGCGTCTCCCCCGGCTCTCTGTCCACACTTGCCAGGCTTTATACTCTGCGGCTGTTGGTTCAGTATGAACGCCGTTTTGATAGGTTCTTGGGTCAAGGTGTAATGCCCGAATCGACAAGCCACTTTTGCCGGTTTCAACTAACCAAGTACCGTTATCATTCTGGACAATCTCACGTTGTTCTTGCTGTCTTGCAGCGCGTTTAATCAGAACGCTTTCACGAGCCGATAGCGCAAAGTAAACCACACCAACGAACAGAACGCTTACCACGGCGCAACTGATAGCCCCTATCAAAACTCTGATAACGGTTACAACCTCATTGTGTAAGGTGGCATCGATATATAACCCAAGTCCTAACAATATGAGCATCCCTAGTCCTGCAAGTAAAATCTTGTTCAACATTGCTCTAAAACCTCCCTGGTGTAAAAGTGTAAG
>JAGRBY010000970.1:0-918 GCA_020433835.1 Anaerolineae bacterium
TATGTTGGCGCATTAGAACGTGAGCGATACTCCCCCTCAGGCCTCAACAAGTTTGACCAGATGATGACTGTTGTCTTCCAGCAAGATGACGTTATCATTTACCAATTTCAGTAGCTATTCTCAGTAGACGGCGGCATCCTGTGTAGGCCAAACCTTTTGAGGCATATCGAAGGGGACTTGCGGTCTACTAATTCTGTCAAATCCCCACCAAAAGTGACTTTCGGGCAAATAAAAAAGTACCTTTGGGCAACTCAAATTAGTGACTTTTGCCCCTATTTATTGGGTACATCTTTTGCTATTATAGTATTAGACCTCATTAGAATTTCCTCTATTGATTTCAAGCACAAATTAAGAGTAAAGCAAAAAGAAGGCCAGCGAACTAGAGCAAGTTCAACCCTTCTTCGGCTTTAATAAATTAATACAGTCTTCAGGTAATTTATGACAGAAATAACTTACAACTGTCTTCAAAGTGGAAAACAGTTGTGCTGATTTATCTCAAATAAAATCGATGTTTTAGATAGGTGAGGAGTATACCCGTGCATATGCTCAGAATTTTACAGCCCTCAATAGATACGTTACCACCATTACATACCTGGCCTAAACCACTCAAAAGGGTGATCTTATCAATTACTGTAATCTTCTGCATCGGCACATATGTATTACTCTTTGGCGCTTGTGCCACATTGATAGTGGCGATTATGTTCAGTCAATAAAATATAAAAAAAACATGTGAGTATTCAAACTCTTTCGTAACAGGACTGTAACCCCGGCTCATGGCAAATTATGCTATGATTGTAACACTTGTCTGGCCTCAATCGTTTTACTAAATACAGGTCGCAGGTCAGCAAAGGTTACCAGATTTGACAGCCAAATAACTGTTTTGTGTCGGGATTGTGTCAGCAAATTACCATGCAGTCG
>JAGRBY010000970.1:924-2596 GCA_020433835.1 Anaerolineae bacterium
CAGGTCAGCAAAGGTTACCAGATTTGACAGCCAAATAACTGTTTTGTGTCGGGATTGTGTCAGCAAATTACCATGCAGTCGTCGAGTAAACGGCACCGGTCTTGTGCTATCATAACATTGGCTCAGGAGTTATTAATGCAAATTAACGAACTTTTTCTCATGAAAAATCCACACGACCACATCATGGCCAATACCTGGCGCTTAATTTTTGAGCGAGGGGCGAATTCGGCGTTGACGAGCAATAAAGGGCAGAGAGATTTATCGCAGCTCGAAAAATTGCTGCCAGAATATCGACTCATTGGCTTTGCTATAGCCAACAATAGTGGTCGGAGACGGGCCAACTGAGTAGAACCTGTCAATTTCGTTTTTACCACGATGCCGGAACTTTTTCATTCTTTTAATCGTCATGTAATTTGTCGACTAACCCATCCCGTAAAATTTGGAGGATTTTAATAAATGACGAGTCCAAGATTAGCCTTAATTAAACGAGAGAAGGTAGAAGCCGCCGTGACATTTGCCGCTCAAAATATTCCTGGTGTTGACAAAGCTACCCTGCACAAATTCTTGGAGTTTGTCAATACCAGTAATGATTTCGGGACTGTTACTACACATGAATTGTTGGAAAAAATGCGATTGTTACGGAAATATATTCCCAGCTCCTGTGAATACTCGTTAATGATGGTAGCCGAATTACTGGATTTGAATACCCACGAACCCGCGTTTGCCTGATCGCCAAATAGAGAGAAGTTACGCGGTTTAACAAATGACAGTCACTTGAGCGTCTTAAATTGTGATCAATAAGTGACTGTCACCTGCATAAAAAAATGAATAGGGCTTCAGTTGTATTAGCAATTCCACGAACAAACACCTCGCATAATCCCCCACGGTGTATTCTTCTCAAGTACCCATAGCGTAAATATCAAACTAACAACCGATAAACTTATGATCAACAGTGACCAATATCTATAAGGATAAATGCACTTAAATTTCAGTAAAACCTTGGCATGTTTCCTAAAATTGTATATAGTTAATTACAGTAACTCCTAAACTCAATATCCAAGGATTTACGCATTTGTTTGGAAAATACCAATCTTCCAGAAAGATTTAGAGTAGAATTAGTAAGTTTTAATCTTATCTACTCCGATATTTCTGCTCTGTTATGACCAACTACCTAGTTAACCGCTTAGCGTCTTTATTATGAGCAACCGTATTACCAATCTAGCTCATCAAAACCAAGCCACTTTCGAAGATGAAGCATGGGTTGTATTTGATGATGACATTGAATTAGCCGCTGACATCGCGCAAACTGATAACACCTGGAAAGTTCTCATTGTTGATGATGAACACGAAGTCCACGACGTGACCAAGCTGGCCTTACGGCGTCTTGTTTTTCAAGACAAGGGTATTGAGTTCCTTTCAGCGTACTCTACCGGTGAAGCCATCGACTTGCTCAAGGCCAACGCTGATATTGCCGTCATTCTGCTGGATGTGGTTATGGAGGAGAAAGATTCTGGCTTGAAAGTAACCCGGTTCATTCGTGACGATCTAAAAAATCCGCTTATCCGTATCATCCTGCGCACCGGACAACCCGGCGAAGCGCCGGAAGAGTCGGTTATTCTTGACTACGGCATTAATGATTACAAGACCAAATCCGAATTGACCCGCCGCAAAC
>JAGRBY010000971.1 GCA_020433835.1 Anaerolineae bacterium
ATTTTTGTTGACCGTATCTTCGCCCAGATCGCTCAAATTGGCTCTATTAACACTTTTTAACTGGCGAAGGTATTGGCGTTTAAAAAGTAATATCTGAATTTTCAAACACGCCTTTTGGCGTTAAAAAAGGGTATCTGGTTTTTGGGAACGTTTATTTTAGCGCGTTTTTCTTCTCTTTTTTCTTAGCCTTCGCCTCCGCCTCAGCCTATAATCTCCCGACAACACCCTTGCGGCTGTTGATCAGTTAGCGCCCGGCGTATTGCTTGCCGACTGGCTGCACGCCCTTGGTGGTTACCGTTTCCAGAAAAGCAGCCATCGCTTTGGTCTCGATGGCATCCTTGCGCCGGATAAACATGGTTGGCACTTGCCCAAAAGTGGGGGGAATGGCATGCATACGCAGACAAGGGGCGTAGTTCAACCCGGCCACAACCGAGCGTGGAAACAGTGTAACGCCCATACCGGCGGTAACGCAGCCTAATATCGCCTCTAACGAGCCAAATTCCATAATTTTATAAGGCAGCATCCCGTTTGCTCGCAGAAAATGTTCTAACTGAGAGCGGTAAGTGCAGCCCTGGCGAAAGACCAACATCGTAACCCCGTTGAGCGCCTCAAGCGACTCGATGCCTGGTTCGGTGACAAATACAAGCTCTTCCTCAAAAACAGGCGTCTGTATAATTTCGGCATGCTCAACCGAGCCGGCCACAAATGCGCCTTCGACCTTATAATCAAGCACCGCAAACTGCAAATCCTCACTGGTGCCGGTTTTAAGAGTCATATCAACTTTAGGATAGGTTTGATGATAGCGGGTTAAGATCGATGGTAGGCGCACGGCAGCCGTCGATTCCAGTGACCCGATAGCCAATTTGCCTTTCACTTCGCCGTTGTCCTGCACCGCCTTTTCCGCTTCCTCAATCAGTTGCAAGATACGATCCGTATATTCCATGAGCGTTCGGCCCGCCGGAGTTAGAGCCATGCCTCGGGTTTTGCGGTAAAAGAGCAAGCTGTCCAAATCGTCCTCCAACTGTTTGATACGCGCCGTGACATTCGATTGAACGTAATCCAGCCGACCGGCCGCTTTAGAAATGCTCTCTTCTTCGGCCACCGTCTTAAATATTCTCAAAGCATTAATATCCACAGTCCCTCGCTTATCACAAAAAATGAACTTTGTTATCATTTTTATTCGTTTGAAATGATATTTTAAGTGTGATATTCTGATTACAAAAATATAAGACGTATGGAGTTGGATATATCAAACCAGGTGACAGTCACTTTTCAATCAAAATGTTTGTCTATTGGACCAAACAGATCGATCGATTTGTTGATCTAAGTGACTGTCACCTTTTCAATCAAATAGTGAGGAGAAAACAATGTGGTATCAAACAGCACTGACCGATTTATTGGGGATTAGCTACCCACTTATTCAAGCGCCGATGGCCGGCGGCCCATCGACACCGGAGCTGGTGGCGGCGGTTTCTAACAGCGGCGGGTTGGGTTCGTTGGGCGCGGGCTATATGACCCCGGCCCAGATGCAGACGGCTATTCGGGCCATTCGTTCGCTGACCGATCGCCCCTTTGCCGTTAACGTCTTTGTGCTTGATGCGGTGACGGCCACCCCGGCCCAAATTGAGGCCAGCTACCGCTATCTGCAACCGTATCGAGAGGAATTGGGGCTAGATACGCCGTCTGTTGCGCATCACTTTGCGCCTGTGTTTGATGATCTCATGGCCATTATTCTTGAAGAGCGCGTGCCGGTGGTCAGCTTTACATTTGGCGTACCTGCTAAGAAATGGGTGCGACAGCTAAAATCAGCCGGTGTGCCGCTTATCGGAACGGCAACCTGCGTGGCCGAGGCGGTGACGTTGGTGCAAGCCGGTATGGATGCCTTGGTTGGACAAGGAGCCGAGGCCGGAGCGCATCGCGGCGGATTTGCCCATCTGCCGGAAGCCGAAGCGGTCGGCACCATCGCCCTTATTCCCCAGCTTGTTGATCGCGTTGCGGTGCCGGTTATCGCTGCGGGGGGCATTATGGATGGCCGTGGACTGGCGGCGGCATTGGCGCTGGGCGCGGCGGGCGTTCAAATGGGTACGGCGTTTCTCACCTGCCCGGAAAGCGGGGCGCACCCGCTGCACAAAGCGGCGCTGCGCAGCAGTAGCGATACCAGCACCACCGTTACCCGTGCTTTTTCCGGCAAGGCGGCGCGGGGTATCGTCAACCGTTTTATTCAAGAAGTAGAGCCGCACTATGCTGAATTGCCGCCCTATCCCATTCAAAACAGCCTCAGCGGCGGTATCCGCCGCGCCGCCGCTCAACAGCAGCGCCCGGAGTTTATGTCGCTGTGGGCCGGCCAGGGATCGCCGTTGGGGCGCAGCCAACCGGCGGCTGAGTTGGTCGCCGCTATCGTGGCGGAGGCCGAAGATGTTTTGAGGCAGATGAAATAGAGTTGGTAGAGTTGGTGGAGTTGGTAGAGTTGTTGCCCAATAAGCGTGGCGAGATAGGGGACGCAGATTTTCGCAGAGTAACGCTGATAAAAAATAAAGGCTCAATATGGCTTCCAAGGAGGTCAATAAAAGCACGAGGCTGAAGCCGTCGTGCT
>JAGRBY010000972.1 GCA_020433835.1 Anaerolineae bacterium
CGTCGATGCCCATTTCCGCGAAGACGGCGCGGGCTACTTCGACGGCCTCGCCGGAGAGGGTGCCGTCAGGTTTGGCAAAGGCGTAGGGGTTCTCATTGGCAAAGCCGACGCGGACGACGCCTTCGCTCTGGATGCGGGCCAGGGTGCTTTCGGCGTCGGCCTCGGCTGGAACCTCAACCGTTACCACCTTTTCGACTTCTTGGATAACCTCTTTTTCGACCTCAACCGTTTCGATGACGGTTTTTTCAACTTCTTTCTCAACGACAACGGTCTCCACCACGGTTTGCGTTTCGCCACCGCCACAGGCTGCGGCAACGACAGGCAGCACCAATGATACAGCCAAGAGTACAAAGATGTGCTTTAATCTCACTACTTCCTCCTTTTTACTACATGCTATTAAATTGACGACAAATGTTACCGGATGCTATTAAATGGATAGACCTCTTATCAAACATCAGCCCCTTGCTACCGTTCAGCTATCGAATACGCTTAGCGTAAAATAAGGCTGAGGCGAAGGCTAAGACTAAGAAAAACGTCTCTTACAATTACCGGGCATTGGTGCCGCCCAGATAGCGGCTCATGCGGCCCAGTACCATGGCCATGTGCTCGCTGCGGATGTGGGCCATGGCCTGCATATCTTTTTCCTTGAGAGCACCGATGACGTCGCTAAGTTCCCGGCAGGCGATATCGACTTCTTCTTCCCAATCGAGGTCGGGCAGAATTTGCAGCCAGACCCGGGCGGTTTGGTGGTAG
Source organism: Anaerolineae bacterium (assembly GCA_020433835.1). The sequence goes on from JAGRBY010000972.1 coordinate 754, forward strand.
AGTTGTTCGGAAATTTCGCGCAGCGGCCGATTGCCGATCATGGCCAGCATTTCGGCCTGAAACTGGTTATAGAGGCGAGCCAATTCTGTAGGATCGTATTGATCGCGCATCGCTTCGAACTTTTCGAGTATAGTTTCGAGCGTTGCAACTGTTTCTTGGGTCGGACGGATAGGCGATAGCTCGCCGGTTAGCTCGGCCAATTTTAGCCGCAACGCGTACACTTCTTTAAGGTACTGAAGATCGACGATGGTCACCAGGGTGCCGATCCCCTGTTTGCTAACAACCAGGCCTTCAAATTCAAGCCGCTGCAACACGCGCCTAATCGGGGTTCGACTGACGCCGAATTCGGCGGCCAGCTTGTTCTCGCTCAGCATGGTGCCGGGCGGGTATTGCAGCAGACAAATCCGGTCTCGAATTTCCTGGTACATGGTTTGAAACTGAGATGTAGCTTTTGTGGGTTGATCCAAGTGGTCTCACCTTTGAGAGGGTTTTTTATCATAAGTAGACCAGATGACGGACTCGTATAGATTTTAATCAAGAAAACGTGACAACGATCCTGCCTGTTAGGAGAATGGTTGAGCCATCTGAAGCCTTAAGCATAATTGACAGCAGGAACAAAACAAGTAAAATCCAAGTTGTATACAAGTTGGGCGCAACTATAACATGCTTTTTAAGGTGTGTCAACTTTATATCCCACCCATTTTGGCAAAATTCATCACAGGAGAGGACTAAATGCGTCAACGAGACGATCTCGTATTCCCCATGTCGGAGTATGAACGGCGATTGACTGCCCTGCGCGAACGGATGGCGATCCGTGGATTGGATGCCGTCATCACGACCATCCCGGAGAACATCTGCTATTTGAGCGGCTTTGAAAGTCCGGGGCACTATTATTTCAACGCTTTGATTATCCCCATTGAAGGCGAGCCGGTGGCGGTGCCGCGCCAGTTGGAAGTTAGCGGTTACGAGGAGCTAACCTGGCTGGAAAATATCCGCTTTTATACCGATACGGAAGATGCCATTCAAAAGCTTTATAAAACTTTGGTCGAGGCTGACCTTCATTATAAACGTCTCGGCTATGAGAAGAACTCGTGGTTTTTCACGGCGGCGCAGCAGGATCGGCTGTTTGCCTACTGCCCACCGGCCACGTTTGTTGATTGCAGCGGGCTGGTGGAAGCGGGTCGGCTGATTAAATCGGATTTGGAGATCGATTTGATGCGCCAGGCAGCACGCGCTACTGAAGCCGGTATGCAGGCCGGGGTCGACGCCGTGGCTGCCGGAGTCACCGAGAACGACATCGCCGCCGAGATCCATTATGCGATGATCAAGGCCGGCAGCGAGTGGCCGTCGATCCAGCCGTTTGTGGCCTCCGGCTATCGCGGCGCGATTGGTCACGCGACCTGGGCCGGTCGCACCCTTGAGGAGGGCGACTGCGTTATGCTCGAGCTGGCCGGCTGCTTGAAGCGCTACCACGCGCCGTTGATGCGCTCCGGCTTTGTGGGCGAACCTGATCCGGTGGTCAAGACCGCCGAGAAGATCGTCCACGAAGCGTTCGAGGCGACCGTCGCCGCCATCAAGCCCGGTGTCTCTGCCGGAGAGGTCGATGCCGTGGCGCGGGGCATTATCGCCGCTTCGCAGTTCGGCGGCACGCAAGCCTCGCGCACGGCCTACTCGGTTGGTATTGGTTTGCCGCCCGATTGGGGTGAAGGCCAGATTTTGAGCATCCAACCCAACGAGCCGCACTTGTTAGAGGCCAACATGACCTTTCACCTGCTGCCCTGGGTTCAACTGCCCGGCATCGGCGGCATCAGCTTTTCCGAAACCATTCGCG